>JAJRPZ010000028.1 GCA_024280495.1 Alphaproteobacteria bacterium | reverse complement strand
CTGGTTTTTCTGAAGGGGGATCTTTTGCCATTTCACAAGCATTCAAAGAACAAGATATTGCTTTGGATATGGCGACGCAAGAGGATGACTTTTCAGCCTATCCTTTGGGTCTCGCCAGGGCGCAACTCCATGATCTTTATGTAATTTCCGAATCCAAGGGTGGCATTGTTATCGTAGATCAGCATGCGGTTCACGAGCGTCTGGTTTATGAAACATTCAAAAAAGAAATGGCTGAGTCTGGTATAAAACGTCAGGGACTTTTGATTCCTGAAGTCATTGATTTATCTGAATATCAAGCACAAAACCTTCTTTCCCATAGAGATGATCTCGAAAAATTAGGTCTTGTCATTGAAGAATTTGGGGGGTCATCAATTGTGGTGCGCGAAGTACCCGTGTTGTTGGGCCAAATGGATATCAAAAAGTTGATTTTAGACATTGTTGATGACTTTGATGAAATGGGAACGTCAAATAAACTCAAACAATCCATTGATGATATTTTAGGGACCATGGCCTGTCACGGTAGTATCCGTGCAGGACGCAAATTGTCCATTCAAGAAATGAATGAGCTTTTACGGCAAATGGAAGTCACCCCTTTTTCAGGACAGTGTAACCATGGCAGGCCAACTTATGTAACACTCAATAAAAAAGATATTGAACGCTTGTTTGGTCGTTCATAATGAAAACAACCCGTAAATATGATGTGGTTATTATTGGTGCAGGTGCAGCGGGACTTATGGCTGCCATTCAAGCTGGTTCTAGGGGATTGAAAGTTCTTCTCATTGAACACACAGATAAAATTGGTGAAAAGATAAGAATTTCTGGTGGTGGCCGATGTAATTTTACAAATTTATACGCTTCCCCTCAAAATTTTATCTCTCAGAATCCCCATTTTATGAAATCTGCTCTCGCTGGTTTCACGCAACACGACTTTATAAAACTCATTGAGTCACATAACATTAACTACCACGAAAAAAAATTGGGGCAGTTGTTTTGTGATGGTTCAGCCAAACAAATCATTCAAATGCTCCTAGATTTATGTCAAAAAAATCATGTTGACATAAAGTTAAATTGTCACATCACTGAGGTGTCAAAAAAAGAGTGTTTTGAATTAAATACCGACTCAACTATTTACAAAAGTAACTCTTTGATTATCGCGAGCGGTGGTTTAGCCATTCCTAAAATTGGTGCCACAGACTTTGGTTACCGTGTTGCTGAAAAATTTGGATTGAATATTATCCCTCCTCGACCTGCTCTAGTGCCTCTTTTTGTATCTGAACAAGATAAGCCCTTTTTTTCCTCACTCAGTGGCCTTTCCAATGATTCTCTCGTGACTTATAAAAAAACAAAATTTCGTGAAAATATACTTTTTACTCATAAAGGTTTGAGCGGACCAGCGATTCTTCAAATATCTTCTTACCTGGAAAGTTTTGATGATAAGGAAATTTCCATAAATTTACTTCCTGATATTGACTTAGCTAAAGAATTTATCCTTCATAAAAACAATAAGCAAACACCAACAAATTATCTCAAGAATCACCTCACCAACCGTTTTGTTGAAAAAATTTCAATAACGCCTGAGTATCATCAAAGCATTACCGACCTTAAAAAAGAACACTTGCTGGAAATTGCAGAATTTATTCATAATTTCAAGGTAAACATAGCAGGAAGTGCAGGATATCAGAAGGCCGAGGTGACCGTTGGTGGCATAGATACTAATGAACTGTCCTCAAAAACAATGGTTTGCAAAAAAGTACCTGGCCTTCACTTCATTGGGGAAGTGGTTGATGTTACGGGCTGGCTTGGCGGTTATAATTTCCAATGGGCCTGGTCTTCAGGATTTTCAGCTGGAATAAATTGTTAAAAAAACCATTGAATGCTTTTCGAAATGGCTATATACCAGTCGCAAATTTCATTTTCCTCTGCTAAACTTATTCTAATTTATATAAATCAAATTTTGGGATTTCCCCTACACTTGGAAAAAAAACCATGACAAAGACAACCGTTGAAAATTTATCTGCTGAGATAACCTTAAATGATGCTGCTGCCACTATGGCCCATGTGACAGAACAAAATATAGGGGAATCCGTTCAAAATTTTTCTGTTAATGCTTTGGACCTCTTCATGGGGGCTGATTGGGTCGTGCAAAGTGTTATGATTTCATTGTTGCTCGCCTCTATTTGGTCATGGGCCTTGATATTTGCAAAGACATCTCAGTTGCGCTCTCTGAATAAGTTAGCAACTTCCTTTGAAGATGTGTTTTGGTCAGGAAAATCATTAACGGACGTTTCTATGATCATTAAAAAAGAAAAAAATCACCCTCTCAAAACTCTTTTAACCGTTGGTATGGGCGAATGGACGAGAAACCCAAAGGCCCTTTCTTCTGGTCAAGGTCCCGCACTTCAGGACCGCGTTGCGCGATTAATGGGCATGGTTATGTCTCGTGAAATGGATCGCTTGGAGAGTTATATGATTTTTTTGGCCAGCGTTGGGTCAACGGCTCCATTCATTGGTCTTTTTGGTACGGTATGGGGAATTATGAATAGTTTTCAAGGTATTGCCTTGTCTGGGTCCACCAACCTTGCCGTCGTGGCGCCTGGTATTGCAGAGGCGCTATTTGCAACGGCCATAGGCTTAATTGCCGCAATTCCTGCAGTTTTGGGATATAACAAAATTTCCTCTGATATCAATAAATATAATAGTCGCCTTGAGGCCTTTTGCGATGAGTTTTCGACTATTCTTTCAAGAAAAGCATCGGAAAGGGAAATAGCGTAATGGCAGCCGTTTTTCAAAATAGCTCGTTAAGAAGGAAGAGGCGCACAAAACGCGCACCTATGAGTGATATTAATGTCACCCCTTTTGTTGATGTCATGCTGGTTTTATTGGTTATTTTTATGCTCACAGCACCCATGTTAACGGTGGGGGTACCCATTGATTTACCGAAAACAAAAGCAGCATCCCTCCCAGATAAAGGGGATCCCGTAACCCTTTCATTGAATGGTGACGGCGACCTTTATTTACAAGATACCAAAATTGATATGGGATCTTTGGCAGAAAAACTCAAAGGTATTATGGCGGCACGTCCCCGTGCAAAAATTTATGTACGCGGTGACCAAGGACTTGCTTACGGAAAAGTGATGGCACTTATGGGTCTCTTGAATAGCAATGGATTTCATAAGGTCGCGTTGTTGGCAGAGCTTCCTAAAAAGGCTACTTAAATATGGATGCATCGCAAAACATATTCAGACGCTCTGCAATTTTATCGGTGAGTCTTCATGTTATTGTATTGGCATCTGCTGTTTTTGGTTTCCTAAATTATCAAACTGATGTTGTTGATATAACTCAACCATTGCCCGTAGAGTTAGTTGTGGAAATCGATAATATTTCTCAGTCCACTGATCCAACTCCTCCCGTAAAAGAAAAAAAAAGGTCTTCCCCAAAAAAAATAAAAACTGATCCTATTTTTGAAAAAAAAGTCACGGAAACTCTCCCTGAACCAATAGATCTAAAAGAACCGCCTCAAGAAAAAAAAGTGGAAGAGCTAACGCTTCCCCTTAAAATGACTGAATTACCAAAATCCAAGCCCAAGCCACCGCTAACTGTAAAACCTCAGAAAAAACCTCAAAAAAAAATTAAAAAGAAACCCCGGGATTTTGATGCGCTCTTAAAAAACCTGACAAAAAATACTGCGACAAATGGGGGGAAAGGCGGAATACAAAGCGATCATTTAGCCGTAAGTGAGTTGGACATAGTACGCAAACAAATTGAATCTGTTTGGCGTTTGCCTGCAGGGGCACAAGGGGCCCATCAGCGTTCTATTTCCATTAGAATTATAATGAATCCAAATCGTACCGTGCGCAGTGCGAGCCTTTTGAACTCTTCATTAAGCTCAGACCCAGGATATCGTTTGTTAGCGGAAAGTGCTTTGAGGGCTGTGAATGAATTTAAATTTAAACCGTTAAAACTCCCTCCCAACAAATATAAAATATGGAAAGAAATTCGCATGAATTTTGACCCACGGGACTTATTATAACGTCTCAGTGGTCATCGAAAATTGAAAGTTTAATGGTTCTAACTCTGTGTATAAAGATGAGTTAAGCGCTCTTTAACAGAGCTTCTTGATGACCTGATTTAAGATATTTTTGAGTGGCGTCCATTAATGGTTTCATCTTGTCAGTAAATTTATAATCCGCCCCAATGATTCGTTTTTCTGTAATATAGATATTGCGCTGAGCCGTTAGAGTTTTGGCCAGTTTCGTTACAGTTTCAGGATCACCAATTTCATCATCATTTGATTGTATGAAAATACCTGAAACAGGGCACGGAGCTAGAAAAGTGAAATCTTTATTGTGGGATGGAGGATTCACAGCCACAAATCCATCTAATTCTGGGCGACGCATCAAGAGTTGCATTGCAATCCAAGCACCAAAAGAATAACCACCAACCCAGGACTTAGGGGCATTGGGGTTGTGGGCTTGAACCCAATCAAGAACGGCTGCTGCATCACTGAGTTCTCCTTCACCTTCGTCAAAAACCCCTTCGGACTTTCCAACACCTCGGAAATTAAAACGCAATGTGTTATAACCATTTTGAATAAAAGTACGATAAAGAGCATAGGTGATTTTATCATTCATGGTGCCGCCCTCTTCGGGGTGAGGGTGCAGAATCACTGCCACGGGCGCGTTTGTCTTGGCATGGTGATATTTTGCTTCGATGCGACCTTCGGGACCATTGATAATTACTTCTGCCATTTAAAACCTACACTCATTTTATTGTTTCTTTTATTACTGCGGTTATTTTTAAATTATTTAAGAACAACTGTATTATCTATAGCAAAATAGATCAAGAGGTCAAGTTTTTTGAGGAGTTAACTATCCTTAACCTCTTTTATGTTAAACGTTTTATTGCTATATTTATTTTGCTTTTTATTGATTCTTCTTCCTCTAGCCTTTTTTTATTTGTAGCGATTATTTCAACTGGAGCCTTATCTGTAAATTTTTTATTTGACAGTTTCTTCTCTAAAATATTGATTTCCTTTTCAGTTCTCTGGAGATTTTTTAATAATCGAGCCTTTTCAGCATCAATATCAATAACATTTGAGATGGCAAGGTAAGCGGTGGTGTCTTTTAGAACTGCTTGTACAATACCAGTACCCTGTGGCGCATTATCTTGAAGGGTGAGAGAGTCAAGGCGTGCAAGCCTGCAAATAAGTGCCCCAAGATCATGGGCAGCGTCTTTAAGGTCTTGTGATTCAAGGACTAATATTGCTGGTATTTTTGCGCCAGCAGGCACGTTCACATCATTTCGAGTAGAGCGAATGGTTGTCACAAGATCAATAACCCAGTTTAAACGGTCTTGTGAGACAGGGTCTTTTAAAGAAGTTTTAGCAGAATCATCATCTAAAAGAGGCCAGGCAGACGTAATAAGTTGCCCTTTTTTAGGGGCAAGGTTCTGCCAGAGTTCTTCGGTGATAAAGGGCATTATAGGGTTCAGTATGTGAAGGATTTGTCCCAATACCCAACCAAGAGTTTCTTTTGTTTCTTGTTGATCTTCTGGAGATCCCTCGAACAAAATTGGTTTTGAAAATTCAATATACCAATCGCAAAAAGCCCCCCAAGCAAAATGGTAAATAACCGAAGACATATCATTAAAACGATAGCGAGCAACGGCATCTTCTACTTTTTCGAGGCAATCAATAAATTCTGAAATAATCCATTTATTAATATCAAGGGTTACTTTTTTAGGATCAAAATCATGGATAAAAGTGACGCCATTGGCATCAAGAAAGCGAGCTGCATTCCATAATTTGGTTGCAAAATTTCGATTGGTTTCCACTAGGGAATCGGCATATTTAATATCCCGACCTGGTGCTGAAAAAGAAGCCATGGTATAGCGCAAGGCATCGGCACCATATTTATCCATGACGTCCAAAGGATTGATGACGTTTCCTTTGGTTTTAGACATTTTTTGGCCTTTGGAATCACGAACTAAGGAATGAAGAAAAACATCCTTGAAAGGAACGTCTTTGAAAACATAAAGTCCTACCATCATCATGCGCGCCACCCAGAAAAAAAGAATATCGCCAGCAGTGATCAAGCAAGCGGTTGGGTAAAATTTCTTAAGGTCTTCGGTGTTTTTAGGCCACCCCAAAGTTGAAAAAGGCCAGAGAGCAGATGAAAACCACGTATCGAGAACGTCGGTTTCTTGACGTAAATCAACATCTTTTTTATAATGAGATTTAGCTTGATCCAAGGCTTCGCTCTCGGTTTCAGCCACAAAAATTTCACCATCTGGACCGTACCAAGCAGGGATTTGATGACCCCACCATAATTGCCTGGAAATACACCAGGGCTGAATATTTTTCATCCAGTGATTGTATGTATTTAAACCGCTTTCAGGCATTATTTTTGTTCTGCCATCATGGGCTGCATCAAGGGCTTCTTTTGCCAATCTATCCGCATGCAAAAACCATTGATCCGTCAGGCGAGGCTCAAGAATAACTCCAGATCGTTCACCGTGGGGTACGGCATGGATGGTTTTCTCAACTTTTTCAATTCTCCTCGCACTTTCAAGGTCACTCACAATTTTTTTACGTGCCGCAAAACAGTCAAGGCCCGCATAATCCTGAGGAACACATTCGGCAAGTAAATGGGCCGTCTCATCAAGAATGGTGATTTGCTCGAGGTTATGACGACTCCCAACTTCAAAGTCATTAAAATCATGGGCTGGAGTGATTTTAACGGCTCCTGTTCCTTTTTCAGGATCTGAATGTTCGTCGGCTACAATGGGAATGGAGCGATTTAAGAAAGGGACAAGGGCGCGCTTACCAATAAGATCTTTATAGCGATCATCTTCGGGATGCACAGCAATACCCGTATCACCAAAAAGAGTTTCGGGGCGCGTTGTAGCAACGGTAATTGTTTTAGTATTTTTTTGACCAGGAGTGCCCTCAAGATCATATTTTATATACCAAAGGTTGCCTGATTTATCGATATTATCAACTTCGAGGTCAGATACGGCCGTTAATAATTTAGGATCCCAATTCACAAGGCGCTTATTGCGATAAATAAGACCGTCTTTATGCATTTCTACGAAAATCTTACGCACAGAAGTGCTTAATCCCTTATCCATGGTAAAGCGCTGACGTTTCCAATCTGGGGTCACACCAAGACGTCTTTGTTGATTTACAATGGCACCACCAGACTCTTCTTTCCAAGCCCAAACCCGCTCAAGAAATTTTTCACGACCCATTTCGAGTCTTGTGGTTTTACCTTCTGCTGCGATTTGGCGCTCTACGATCATTTGAGTTGCAATGCCTGCATGGTCCGTTCCTGGTTGCCACAATGTTGTAAAGCCACGCATGCGATGATATCGAACCAAAATATCCTGAAGGGTATAATTCAATGCATGTCCCATATGAAGGTTTCCCGTCACATTTGGTGGGGGCATCATAATGCAGAAATTCTTTTTGGGATCCGTGTGAGGATGAGTTGAGGCTTCAAAAGCACCAGATTTTTCCCAGGCATTATAGAGTTTGGATTCAATGTCTTGTGGGGTGTAAATTTTATCGAGCATGGGGGCCATTTTTAAAAAAATTAAACTACAGAAACTTATTACTTAATACCCTATTAGAGCCAAAATAGGAAGAGCTCTCCATTTTTCAAAAAAAACAGTGCCTTCTTATTCTTTTAAAGATTTACCCAACCCGAGGCGATCGCCGCTGATGCTCACCTCACCAAGGTTTTTAAAGGAAATACGGAACATGGTTGTTAAACCTGGTTTAAAGTCTCGATCTTGATAAAATGTTTTTGTGAGAGTCGTTGAAAAATCAAAACAATCATCGCTGTAGGTTAATGTCGCACCGTGGGAGAGAGCCCCACCACCACTGCCTAACTCTCTTGCTGCATGAAAAGATAAACGCCATGTTTTGTTCAGTTGTGTTGAAACTCCATACTTGATTTGCTCTATGCTTTTAAGGCTACTGAGCCTTGAAAAGCTTGATAATGCGGGAGTAATAAGGATAGGTTTTGGGATGCGGACATACCCAATCTTAAAGCGTAATTGTTTTTGACCGATGGAGAGTTGAGTTTCATTTCGTTTGGCGGAAATTCTATCTCTATTCAAAACCATGCGGGAGGCAAAGTGAACCCAGTCTTTATAAGTATAATGAGCTCGCACCACAAAATCAGAGGTACCTGGGCGCACACCAGCAACTTCGAGGTTGTGATTTACCAGAGGATTCACTGACGTTAAGGCAATGGATTGGCCAAGGAAAAGTTCTGAGTTCCCAAGGGATTTAGAATAAAAGGAAAGCTTTGCACCATAATTGACCCTGGACCATTGATCGACGATATCCAGCCCTGAAAATCGATCAGCATCGAAAATATTCGCATCACTCATTTCAATGAAAGAGTCTTCATCGGGAAAGCGATTTGTATTGCGATTATTAGAAGTGATAACGATGCCAACAATAGGTTCTAGAACAAAACGGCCATAAGAAGTCACTTGATAGAGAGGGTATTTTATATGGGCAAAAAGGCGTGGGGTTATACGTGCATTGTTCCCATTTGTTTTGGGGTTACGAGAAGCCGAAACTCCATAGGCATCAATTTTAGCTTCTGCCCCTATATCAGAAACTGTCCCAAAATTACTAATCCATTGACGCTTGATACCAAAAGTTGTGGAAAAACGCTTGGTGTTTTGTCCTTGGCGCCTTTGGATATTTAAAATAGATGTATCTACATAAGGTGTGAATTGATAAGCCATAGGTTTTGAAAGATAGTGATATTCTATGCTGGGTGCAATAAAAGGAATACGTTTATTACGATCATCTTGCTGTAAACCTTGAAAAGAAAAACCTTCTGCGAGGAAATAACTGCGATCTCTAAATCCTTCATAATAAAGCCTGGACGTAAGGTAGCTTTCTTTGGCATAACCCAACATGGTGTAACGTTTGAGGTAAGTACCGTCTAAAGTACGGTGGATATTAAAACCAAAATAGGACCCATCGAAGAAAGAAACTGGAACGGAAAGACGCCCCGATGTTTTAATGTGTCCGCGCAGACGGTTTCGATTTCTCTCACTTTCTGCGGGTCCACTTTTGAACTTTCCCTTGGTAATGCTTGTTTCAATTTCAATGGCGCCATTACAAAAAGCATGTCGATAAGTAGTGACTAATAAAGGGTTTTCACGGGTATAAATAGGCGTGAATGTGACATCGCTCTGATTATTAATGGCCCAATAATAAGAAAAACCTAGGATAGCGCCAAGGTTTTCAGACCCGCCAAAAAAAGGTGATAAAAATCCAGATCGCCTTTTAACATGGGGGCCAGGATGGGAAAGATACGGGATATATAAAACTCGTGTGCCATTGATTTGCAAAAAAGAATCAGTATGTTCAATATCACCTTCTTCATGGTTGATGAGCATATGACGTGATTGAATGGCCCAAGTGGGATGTTTCGAGGGATCAGATCGACATAGTGAACAAGGGGTATAAGTTACTTGATTAAATTGACTTTCAGATTCTGAATTTCGTTGAATACCATTGGCAGCGAATACAGAATTGTCGGCCAAAATACCTTGTACAGTATTGGTAAATCCTTTTTTCATATCACCATCAATTTCAAATTCTTGGGCAAAAAGAATGTTTTTTTGAGAATCTAAAATACGCACATTCCCGTGGGCATTTATTTTATCTACCCTTTGATTATAGATGACTTTGTCGGCCAATAAAGTTATGTCACCTCTAGATACACGTACATTGCCAAATGCCGTTATTATTTTTTGTTTTTTGTTATAATTGAGATGATCTGCATCTAAAAAAGTACGAACATTCTTTTCCCGAAAGGAATTAGATTTTGGAGGATATGGGTCCGTAATGCCAGTTGCATCGAGTTGTTCCAAATTTATTTCTTTCGTATCCAAGAGAACTTGGGCGTCACCATAAGAACGTGAGATAAGGATGAAAAGGGTCAAAAGAATTTGTATATAGTCTTTCCAAAAAGGTTCCAGTCTAGGAGCTAGGGACCAACGCCTATAACTTATAGGTGCGGGAGTGATTGACGACGTCTGGGATGTTTCTGGAATGACTGTAGAAGTGCGCATGAAAGTTTTATCCATCTTCGGAATATAAAAGTCTGGTTGCGGCAAAAAAGGCCGTCACAATAACTGGTACCCATGCTGCCAGAAAAGGCGGGAACTTACCAGCACCCCCCAAGGAAAAAGTTACATCTTTTAAAAAATATAGCAAAAAGGTGAAGGCTACTCCCGAAATAATCATAATACTTCCCTTGCCATTCCTGGTTTGAGAAAGAGAAAAAGTAGCGGCCAGTAGAACCATAATACTCAACCAAAAACACCTGGATAAAAGAATATGCCATTGCATGTAATAGGGGGTAGATGAAAGTCCTGATGTTTCCATAAGGTTTGCATAGGACCGTAATGTATAAAAATTTAATGTCTTAGGATCCGAAAAAGAAGCTTTTATATTTTTTTTTGAAAAACCAGTGGGCATGACTTTATCCTTAAATGATTCTGGAAATCCCCCATTTTCAATATGCCATCCCTTTTTAAGGTGTAATTTTTGATCTCGTAAAATAGCTTTTTGAGACCCAAATCGCTCGAGAAACTGATCGTTTTTATCGAAAACATAAGCCGTAAATTTATGGAAGACTTCGTTTTTATCATCATATCTTTTAGCGTTCATAATGATTTGTTTTCCCTCGATGGTTTCTCGGAGCCATAACCCTGATTTTGAAATAGAAAAAGGTGCTGAGGATTTGTAAATATAAGTACGTTCCAGATTATAATATTTACCCATTAAAACCGAAGAAAAACTATTAACAATCAGCAAATCCACAAGACCTAACAATAAAGTGCCGCTAACAAGGGGTAATAATATTTGCCATATGGAAACACCTGCTGCACGAATGCTTAAAATTTCACTATTTCTATTCAACTGCCAAAAGGTAATGATCGATGCAAAAAAGAGAATAAAGGGAAGGATTTCCTGAAAAAACATGGGAAAGCGATACATCACCATCTTTAAAATAAAAAAATTAGGGATGGAGTCAAGGGAGGAAACCCGACGTAGCAGCTCTATAACATCAAATAAAATATAAATAGCAGTAAAAACAAGAGAGGTAACAAGGGACCATTTTAAAAAAGTTTTGAATAGATATTTCGAAAGTGAGTAGCTCAACCTCATGATGCTTCTCCTTCTTGTTGTTGGGGAGCTTGATCTGGTTTTTGTCTAGAATTTGTTTTTCGAGGGGATTTTAAAAGGAACCACAAAAACAAAAAATTTAAGCTTAAAAGAGTTGTATAAGCAACATAAATCATAGATTCATAACGTTGAAATAGATTGATGCAGAAAAAAAGACCAACTTCAATAATAAGCGCTCCTGAAATACCAATGGCAAGGCGCTGTGTTTTCCCTCGTCTATTATAGTCTCCTAATAAAAAAACCAAGCCCGCCAGAAGGGCAAAAGGGAAAACGACTAAAGGTAATAAGATGCGTTCATGGGCTTCGATGCGGCGGCGTTTTTGATTTTCTTGTTGGTGGGGGGACGAGCCCTGGTACTTAAAAAGCTCAGCCATGGAAAGTTCATTGGCATCTTTCCTACGTTTTTTTTGAGGCTGAACATTTTCCACATCAACACTATATCGCTCAAAGGTCAAAATGGAAGGTTTGTGTGTTTTATTTGAAGTGCTCTGGCGGGTGCCATGATAAAGAATAAATTTAAGGCCATTTGCTGTTTCTTGAATTTGTCCCAATTGGGCTGTAATTGTTGAAACAGATTTTGGGTTCCTAGCATCATGGAAAAAAATGCCTTTCATGTCTCCTGAACTTGTTTTTTGCTTTGTATAGAAAGTTAATCCGTTAATGTTTATAAAAACTCCTGGCTGAATCCACTTTCCTGAAAGGTTATTACGGATATCATTGCGTAGCTCATTGAAATTTGTTTTAGCCATGGGGTGAACATAAAAATTAACGGCATATAAAATGAGGGTTATAAAAAAGGCACCCATTAAAAAAGGATTAATAATTTTAAAATTAGAAAGACCAAGGGAGCGCATGACAACCAGTTCATTATCACTATAAAGTTTGCTGAAGATAAAAAGGCAGGCAATAAAAAAGGCAATGGGAAAAATTGTACTTATAAGGCTTGGAATTAAAAAGCTTGAGAGTTTAATAAAAAGGACAAAAGAAAGGCCTTTGGTCATGATATAATCAATGAAACGTAGAGATTGAGTGAGCCATATGGCGGAAATAAGAACACTGGAAATCAAAAGGGTCATGCGCATATTTTGGAAAAAAATGTACCGACCAAGGCGATTAAATAAAAGAATCATTTGTATATCTTTGAATTTATTAATAAAAAAAGTTGAAAGCAGGAATACACTTGTCATATAGAGTGAATATGTGCTTTCTTATAGGCACCGTTAGCTAATTATTTAGCATACTAACCCATAAATATCATTTCTTAAAAGGTTAAGTTTATGACTCGTTTTTCTTTTGCTTTCATGGCTGCTTTATTATTTAGTGGGGCACTGGTGCCAGTGGATGCAGCCGCATCTCAAAAAAGATCATCTCCAAAAAATTCGAGTGCTCGTATTGCAGCAACGGTGAATAACAAGGTTATTACAGAAAAAGATCTGAATTATCGTATTAAATTGGCCTTGATATCTATGAATTTGCCAATAAATTCTGAAAATATTAAACAAGTACGTACCCAAATTCTAGATACCTTGATCCAAGAACTTGTTAAGCTTCAGTTGACTGAAGAGTTCAAAATTGATGTTGAAGAAACAGCTGTTCAGGCCTCCATTCGTCAAATTGAAAATTTAAATAATATGGCTGAAGGTGGCTTTAAAAAGATGCTTTCTAAAAAAGGGATTCCATACTATGTGATGGAGCAAAATATTAAATCTTCTTTGATTTGGAATGATTTTATCAAAGCGCGTTATGGGGACTCAATTCGAGTGACCCCCGATGATATTGATCGTGCTTTGGATGAATTAAAATCGTCTTTGACTGAAACAAGATATCACTTGGCTGAAATTATTTTGCCCATTGACCACAAAAATACAGCCGAAAAACGATTGCGCCAGGCTCAAAAAATTGCAAATCAACTTAAAAAAGGCGCGCAATTTTCCATCTTGGCCAGCCAGTTTTCCAATGCGCCAAGTGCCGCCCGCGGTGGTGATATCGGTTGGGTTCCTCAGTCGAAATTTCTGCCAGAAGAAGCAAAAGAACTGGCTCATGTGAAAGAGGGAGGTATATCCAACCCCTTCAAATCCCGTGGAGCCGTGCGTTTGTATTTTGTTCGTGATAAATTAAGCCCTGGCCAATTTTCAAAACCTTCTAAGACTGTGAGCTTTAAACAGGTGTTTGTGGCGAATCCAGAGGATGCTTTTGCCTTTGAGATTGAAGATAACATCAAGCAAGTTGCTGCCATTGCTCAGCAAATAAGGAGTTGCCGTTCCGTTGAAAGGCTCGTGAAATCAAAGAAAGGGCACGTTCAATTTGTAAAAAAAGTACCTCTGCAAAACCTGAATACGGCCCTTAAAAAAATCATCAATGGAACGTCTTTAAATCGTGCATCAAAACCCGTATACACAGGAAATGGAGCGTTGTTTTTTGTTATTTGTGATCGTCAGACAAGTAATCCAAAAGCGCCTAATCGTGACGACATTCAAGCTCAACTCTTAGATAAACAATTGCAAAATATTTCCCAGCAAGAATTAATGACGAGAGTGGCCTCTGCACACATTGAACGCAGATAATGACTGATCTTCATAATCTGAAATCCATATCAGAAACCATTGCAGAATTTGATCTAGGCGCAAAAAAATCCTTGGGTCAAAACTTTATTTTGGATTTAAATTTGACCCAGAAAATTGCCCGTCAGGGTTTGCCGTATCTCGATACGGAGACCCTTGTCGAAATTGGACCAGGTCCAGGTGCTCTGACGCGAGGGATTTTGTTATGTGGGGCCAAACATCTTATCGCTCTTGAAAAAGATCAACGTTGTTTGGATGCCCTTTCTGTTTTGTCAAAGGCTTCTAATCATAAATTAAAAGTTCTTGAGGCGGATGCTTTAAAAACACCTTTATTAGATATTGGTCCTGGCCCTTTTAAAATCATTGCCAATTTGCCTTACAATATTTCAACGCAATTGCTCATGACGTGGGTTGAAGGTGTTCAGGATATTACGGGTCTTGTTTTGATGTTTCAAAAAGAAGTCGCCTTACGACTTACCGCCTCTCCTCAATGTAAAGCCTATGGACGATTGAGCATTCTTTGTCAGCTACGTTACGAAGCAAAAATTGCCTTTGAAGTCCCACCAGAAGCATTTAAACCAGCCCCAAAAGTAACGTCAGCCATTGTTGTGCTAAAGCCGAGACTTTCTTATCCAAAAAATGATTTGTGGAAAGCCGTTAAAATCGTGACCAAGCAAGCATTTTCTCAACGTCGTAAGATGCTGCGTAAAACTCTACAACCTCTTTTTTCTGATCCAGTTTCAGTTCTTGAGGCTATGAAGATCAAGGAAACAGCGCGGGCAGAGGAATTATCTTGTGAGCAATTTGTGGGCCTTGCAAAAATATATTTGTCTGAAAAAGAAGGGACTCTATAATGTTGCGTATGATCACGGGTCACTTTAAAGGGCGCAAAATCGAAGCCCCTTCGGCAAGTATTACAAGACCTACAACGGATCGTGTCCGTGAGTCTATGTTTAATCTTTTAGAAGTAGACCTTGCCAATGAAGGTAAATCTTTTGATGGAATGCTTGTTCTAGATGCTTTTGCAGGATCTGGTGCATTAGGTCTTGAAGCTCTTTCACGGGGTGCAAGCCATGTAACTTTTTTTGAACAAAATCCAAAGGCTTTTGGGATATTGAGGCAAAATGCATTGCATCTTGGGTGCAGCCTTAAAAATACAAAATTACAGCGTCTAGATGCGTTGCGTCCCCCAAAACAAGCCTCCTCCATGGATCTTGTGTTTTTGGATCCCCCTTATGGTAAGCGCCTTATAAAATTTTCAACAGAGTATTTGGCTCAAAAGGGTTGGATTGATGAAAAGGCATTAATTGTGGCAGAGATGGCAGAAGACGATGTCATTTCCATAAAATTAGAACCTTTTATCAAAGTTAACCGCATCTATGGAAACACCCGCGTTTGCCTAATCCAAGGTGTTCATAAAAATATATTTTTCTAATCAGCTCTATTTTTTCTTTGCACTCAGCATATAATTTACATCCAAATCATCCCCCAGGACCCAAGTGCGTTTAAGGGGGTTGAAACTAAGTCCCTTGATATTTTTGGTTATGACATTATGTTTTTCAAGGCCCCTGACAAGGTCTGCGGGTTCGACAAATTTTTTCCATTGGTGAGTTCCCTTTGGGACCCACTTCAAGATATATTCTGCGGCTAAAATCCCAAGGGCATAGGATTTAAGCGTGCGATTTAGAGTGCTCATGATTAGTATCCCCCCAGGTTTTATGAGGTCTGAGCAAGATTTCAGGAATAATGGTACGTCAGCGACATGCTCAACAATTTCAAGGGCAATGATGACATCGAACTCTGCACCTTTGGCTGCTAGAGCTTCACTTGAGGTGTTGAGATATTTGATATCCAAACCTGATTGCAGTGCATGGGCTTTGGCAACTTCAATATTTTCAGATCCTGCATCCACACCTGTCAAGGTGGCTCCTAACCTTGCT
>JAJRPZ010000027.1 GCA_024280495.1 Alphaproteobacteria bacterium | reverse complement strand
CTGGCGAGGCTTATTTAGGGTGGCAGCTTGGGATTCACGCCAATTTACAAGGGCAAGGGCGCGTGCCAAAACATGGGGCTTAGAGGTTCGAAGCTTTATTTTATGAAGAAGCTTTTTAGGGTTTGGCACATAGGTTTGCGGATTGATTAAATCTTGAATCTCTTCTTGAATCCAACTTTCACGATTTTGTTTTTTGATGTCACTCATAAGGAATGTATAAATATCACGGAGGTATGTGACATCACCAATGGCGTAATCTAGCTGACGCTTTGATAAGGGGCGTTGGGCCCAGTTTGAAAAACGCGAAGATTTATCTATAGAGGTTTTGCAAATTTTTTTAACGAGGGTTTCGTAACCAGCACTATCGCCAAATCCACAAACCATAGCAGCAATTTGACTATCGAAAATATTTGTGGGGAGCTCTTTCATAAAAGCTAAAAATATCTCAAGGTCTTGGCGTCCTGCGTGTAAAACAATTTTGCAAGCGGGGTCTTTAAGAATCTTAAATAAAGGTTCTAAATCAATGCGAGGAGCGAGAGGGTCAATGATGGCTGCGTGATCTTTCGTTGAAACTTGAATCAAGCATAATTGAGCTGCGTATGTTTTTTCGCGGATGAACTCTGTGTCAATGGTTAAAAAATCTCCCTCCGTTAAGGTTTTGTGAGCGTCGTCACAATAAGATTTTAAGGCATCGGAGGTATTAATAAATAGGTAAGGCATAAAACTATTATTTCCTGGGCATAGACATCTGGATTTGTGTTGCGTGAAAACCCAAGAAGCACTGGTGTTTCTTTAAAAATTATTTTATATTCACAACAACATAACAAATATTTGGGAAATGTAAAATATGCATCCGTATCGTACTCACAATTGTTCTGAACTTCGAGTCTCTCATGACGGAAAAACCGTTCGCCTCAGTGGCTGGGTTCACCGTAAACGCGACCATGGTAATTTGCTGTTCATTGACCTTCGGGATCACTTTGGTATCACGCAGTGCGTTGTTAATTGTGATGATATGGACTTTAAAATTGCTGAAGGTGCGAAATACGAAAGTGTTTTGACCATTACTGGTAAAGTCGTCAAACGTAGCAGTGATACTATTAATAAAGATATGGAAACTGGTGAAATTGAGCTTTCCGTAGAGAGTGTAAAAATCGAATCAACGGCTGATATGCTTCCTATTCAGGTTAACAGCGATAAGGATTTCCCCGAAGATACACGGTTACGCTACCGTTTCTTGGACTTACGCCGTGAAAAAATGCACAAGAACATTGTGTTGCGCTCTCATATTATTAGTTCCATGCGTCGTCGTATGACGGATCAAGGTTTCCTTGAAATTCAAACACCTATCTTGACGGCTAGCTCACCTGAGGGCGCACGCGACTTTTTGGTTCCAAGCCGCCTTCATCCTGGTAAGTTTTATGCGTTGCCCCAAGCTCCACAAATGTTCAAGCAACTCCTCATGATGGGGGGATTTGATAAGTATTTTCAAATTGCGCCTTGTTTTCGTGATGAAGATGCCCGTGCCGATAGGTCACCTGGTGAATTTTATCAATTAGATTTTGAAATGGCTTATGTTACTCAAGAAGATGTTTTTCAAATCATTGAGCCCGTATTACGCGGCCTGTTTGAGGAATTTGCCAATGGCCGTTCTGTGACTGAGGGAGCGTTCCCGCGCATTCCTTATGCAGAAGCTATGCTAACCTACGGCAGTGATAAACCTGATCTTCGTAACCCTCTCTTGATTTTTGATGTTGCGGACGTTTTTGCTGAATCGGATTTTTCAATTTTTGCAAAGGCTTTGAAGAAAGGATCCGTTGTTCGTGCTATCCAAGCCAAGGGCGCTGCTGCACAACCCCGTAGCTTTTTTGATAAAATGAATAAATGGGCTCAGAAAGAAGGAGCACCTGGTATTGGGTATATCACATTCGTTGATGGTAAAGCCAAAGGCCCCATTGCGAAATTCCTCGATGAAGCCCGTATTGCAAAACTTAAAGAAATCACGGGTATGGGAGAGGGGGATGCCGTGTTTTTTGTGTGTGACAAGGAAAATGGCGCAGCAAAACTTTCGGGCCATGCTAGGACTCGTATTGCCGAAGAATTAGACCTCATTGAAAAAAATTGCTTTAAGTTCTGTTGGGTCGTTGATTTTCCCATGTTTGAATATGATGAAGATCGTAAGTGTATGGATTTCTCACATAATCCTTTTTCCATGCCTCAAGGTGGATTGGAAGCTTTGGAAAACAAAGATCCTTTAGATATTTTGGCTTATCAATATGATATCGTTTGTAATGGTATAGAGCTTTCCAGTGGCGCCATTCGGAATCACTTGCCGACGGTGATGTATAAAGCTTTCTCCATTGCTGGCTATACGCAAGAAGAAGTCGAAAAAGAATTTTCAGGTATGATTAATGCTTTGAAATTTGGTGCTCCGCCCCATGGTGGTAGTGCTCCTGGTGTGGATCGTATTGTGATGCTTTTGGCAGATGAACCTAATTTGCGTGAAATTGTCGCGTTCCCCATGAATCAAAAGGCCGAAGATCTTATGATGAGTGCACCAAGTGATGTGAGCGTGACACAATTAGAAGAGCTTCACATTCGTGTGAAACTGCCTCCTGAAGACTTAATAAATCAAAATAAATAGGGACCTATAGTCATTAAAAAAGGTTCCAGTCTCGGAGCGAGAGGCCAACGCCTATGAATTATAGGCGCGGAAGTGATTCACGATGTCTGAGATGTTTTTGTAATGACTATATAAAAACCAGAAAAGGGAAGATACCAATGGTGGTATCTCCCCCTTATGAATTTCACTACTGATTATTTTTCAGTGGCCGTTTAGTTGAATAATCTATCCATGAAGCGACTAATAGAATCACTTCCGCCTTCATTAAACAATCCAATCAAGTTATTTTTCACTGTGTTGTAGTCATTTCCTGTCATATCCTGAATCATAGGGATAAGATGACCAAAGTTATGTTCTACGGAGAAGAAATGATTTACATGCACATTGATTGGTTTTTCGAAAGTCTTAGAAAAAACATTTTGACAAAGGCCTTCCTGATCATCAACAAAAACTAGATGTTTGAAATCACGCGCGTCCTGAGACAGATGCTGAGCTATCTTTCCAGATTTATCTCTGATTCCGCCGTAAACAGCATCAAAACTATTGGATAAACCGACAGAGTTTAGAGCAGCTTCCAATTGTGTCTGCCCTTTAGTGGAAACAACTATAATGTTTGAAAAATCTTTTGTTCTAAGGTATTCTAGGAAAATTCCAGTTTCGGAATCTATGAGAATTTTCGGATGATCTCTACCCTGTGGTCCATAAATAGCCAGAGTTTCATCAAAGTCTAAAACTGCTATTTTTGGGCCAGAAAGATCAATGGCATCAGAAAACGCATCTCTTAGGCTACTAACAGTTTTAAAGTTCCTTATGGAGGGTGCCTCAATTTCTGGCTCTTCTAATAAAGAATTGAGTTTACTTGTATACCTTTCAAGAGAAGATAGATTTTCTTCCATCACTTCATACTGATTATATAAGTTTTTTAGGCGAGTAATATACCTATCAGCTTTTTCCACGAGATAGTCTTTGTCATCTTGGGCGTTTTCCAAATTTGTTAAGGCAAGTTCCACTTTATCTATGCAATCTCTCAACTGTGAGTATTTTATAATATCAGAATTTTCAATATCATTTCCTATTGAAAGTGAGGATTTCAAAAAATCTTCGTTTAGAAATCCTTGATCAATAGAGTTTTTTTTAATCAAGCAAACAGGAAGTTCTAGACCAGGAATTTTATATAAAATAATTTGTTTTCCTATAAGGTCATTTATCATCGATAAAATCCGCCCCTTAGTTAAAAAGGAGAAATCACTTCGAATGTTAGAATCTGATAAAGTGAGCATTTCTCCCCTAAATATATCATCAAGATTTGTTTCATTTCCAGAAATAGTCGTGGTGATGCCTGACTCGAAATATTGATAACCGTCGGGAATTTCCCAAAAATCATTACCAAAAGATATTAGGTTAATTAATTGCTGAAATGTGAGTTCTGGAGCGTTGTTAACTGTTGTCATTAGAGTGGTTGAAGTGATCTCTGGCACATTAGTATTAGTTATTATCTCTTCAATTTGTGGTTGGACTGGTTTTAAAATACCCATTTCCACTAATTGTTCTAGGTCAGCTAGGTTTTGATCTAGAAGCATTTTTCCCGTTGCTCTATTTTCTCTATAGTTATGCACGATGGGTTCTTCGTATCCTTCTGGAGGGTATTGAGAAGAGGTTAAGGCATTCGTAGCGCATAGGGTAGTGACTGAAAATATTGTTCTTGAAATTAGATTGTTCATATTATAGATCCTTCTGTGTTTGTATTATTTTATATATTCAGTGATCAATGCTTGTCAATATCTAAAAAAATAAATTTATTTTTTTAGATATATTTGATTCTTTTTGAAGAATGGAGTGGTGTGCCCGAGAGGATTCGAACCTCCGACCCCAAGATTAGGAATCTTGTGCTCTATCCTACTGAGCTACGGGCACGTCATATTTTGAAATGATTGGCTATATATGATGCAGTAAGTTATTTGATAGCTATTTTTGGATCAATTTATAACTTTTTCAGTATACAAAATGGTTGAAAGAAGTACATGCTAAAAATAAAAAGGTTTAGGAAACAACCTTGAGGACTGGTTTCGTTGAATGGTTTTTTTTTGAAAGTGGCTCATAAGTGGGACCCTTCTCTACCTCTACCTCTACCTCTACCTCTTCCTGGAGGGTTTGAAGGATCTCATTAATGTACCTGTTTTGAATAATATCAAAAAATTCATCATCCATGGCTGCATAAGATAGTGATAGTGCGGCCATTAGATGTTCTGGAATATTTTCCCCAATACACTTGGGAAAATTAAGGTCAAGATGACCGTCTGCTTTAAAGATCAGTGCGACATCTGTCTCTTCTAACGCAATAAATTTCCTGTTTTTTGCGGACGCGTCAGTCATATTAACCTTCTGTATTCCACCCTGTGATTTTATATGTAAAAGCAAAAGGTTAATGAATGGTTAATGATTTAAAAAATATGACCTAAGTCCTTAATTTTTTCTCTAAAAAAATAGTGATTTTTATGAAAAAAGAACTTTCTCTCTATGCAGATGTTTCTCAATGTTCTATAAATTTAAGGTATATTTTAAAAAAGGTTTTTCATTATGGCAGGTTCTATTAACAAAGTAATTCTCGTTGGTAATCTTGGTCGGGATCCAGAAGTGCGTAATGCAGCAGATGGTTTTAAAATAGTACAACTTTCCGTTGCGACATCTGAATCATGGAAAGATAAAGTCACTGGTGAACGTAAAGATAAAACCGAATGGCATCGTGTTGTTATATTTAACGAGCGCTTGTCTGAAATTTCTGAAAAATACCTTCGCAAGGGGTCAAAAGTTTACTTGGAAGGACAGCTTCAAACCCGTAAATGGACGGATCAACAAGGGGTCGAGAAATACACAACGGAAATCGTTTTGTCTCGTTTCCGCGGTGAATTGGTTATGCTTGATAGCCGTGCAGAGGCTGGATCTTATGGCGGTGACCAATCTTTCGCACCTCAGAATACTGGACAGGTATCAACACCTCAAAATGCCCCTGCAATTTCCAATGAACTTGAAGATGAAATTCCATTTTAAGATTTCAGCTTTATTAAAAGTATGAAAATAGAAAAATAAAAGATACGAGGGTATTTCGTGAGCACGGATAGTACAGTAAGAAAAAACATTGTGACCGTTTCAATCGAAGATGAAATGAAAAATTCTTACCTCGATTATGCCATGAGTGTGATCGTGTCCCGTGCCCTTCCTGATGTCCGTGATGGGTTGAAACCTGTTCATCGTCGTATTTTACATTCCATGAATGAATCTGGCTTTGATTACAATAAGCCTTTTCGAAAATCTGCCCGTGTAACGGGTGATGTTATGGCGAAATACCACCCCCATGGTGATATGGCCATTTATGACTCTATGGTTCGCATGGCTCAGGATTTCTCTTTGCGCGTGCCGTTGATTGATGGTCAAGGAAACTTTGGCTCCATGGACGGTGATCCAGCTGCGGCTTCACGTTATACCGAGGCGCGTCTTGCAAAAGTCTCAAGATCTCTTTTGGATGATATCGATAAAGACACCGTTGATTTCAGGCCAAACTACGATGAAAGTGAACATGAACCGACGGTTTTACCCGCTCGCTTCCCCAATATTCTCGTGAATGGAGCTGGCGGTATTGCCGTTGGTATGGCCACGAATATTCCTCCCCATAATCTTGGTGAGCTTTTGGATGCCTGTTGTGCTTTTGTTGAAAATCCAGAAATGACGACCACGGATTTAATGGAGCATGTAAAAGGACCAGATTTTCCTACGGGTGCCTTGATTCTCGGGCGTTCGGGCCTGACGTCTGCACTGAATACGGGCCGTGGATCCATTCTTATGCGTGGCCGCACGCATTTTGAAGAAGTGCGTAAAGATCGTCATGCCATTGTGATCACAGAAATTCCTTATCAAGTTAATAAATCTCGTATGATCGAACGTATGGCCGAGGTGGTAAAGAATAAAGTCATCGAGGGCATTTCAGATCTTCGTGATGAATCCGACCGCGATGGTGTTCGTGTTGTTGTTGAATTAAAACGCGATGCCGTTGGTGAGGTTGTTTTAAATCAGCTTTTCCGTCATACGCCTCTGCAAACATCTTTTGGCGCCAATATGTTGGCCCTTGACCAAGGGCAACCAAAATTGATGAACCTTCGTGAAATCATCAAGGCTTTCATCAGTTTTCGCGAAGAAGTTATTGTGCGTCGTGTTAAATACGAACTTGCTAAATCCCAACGCCGAGCCCACGTTTTGATCGGTCTTGCTGTTGCCGTTGCCAATATTGACGAAGTTATATCCCTCATTAAAGGAGCATCTGATCCAGCAACTGCGAGAGAAGCATTGCTTGAAAAAAAATGGCATTGTGAATCCGTTTCAGCCCTGATTCAACTGGTGAATGAGCCTGGTTATAAAATTGACAACGGCACTTATAAACTCTCTGAAGTTCAAGCCCGCGCTATTTTAGAATTGAAACTTCATCGTTTGACGGGTCTCGAGCGTGATAAAATTGCCAATGAGCTAGAAGAAATCGTTGCGCAAATCAAGGAATATCTTGATATTCTTGCTAGCCGTGATCGTATTTTTGGCATCATGACCGATGAATTTCTTGAAATTAAAGAAAATTTTGCGACTCCTCGTAAATCTGAAATTATGGATATTGAACTTACCGTTGACATGGAAGACCTCATCCAAAAAGAAGATATGGTCGTAACAGTATCTCAAAATGGTTATATTAAGCGTGTTCCCCTTGCAACTTATCGTGCTCAAAAACGTGGTGGTAAGGGTCGTAGCGGTATGTCGACTCGAGATGAAGATATTGTCTCAGAAATTTTTGTGGCCAATACTCATACACCGATTTTATTTTTTACCAATAAGGGCATCGCCCATGTGATGAAGGTTTATAAACTCCCCCTAGGTTCACCAACTTCCCTTGGTAAAGCTATGATTAACCTTCTTCCCATTGATCAAAATGAAACCATCGCCACCATTATGCCCATCGTTGGTGAGTCAGAGGACCTTGAAAACAAAAATATTATCTTTGCCACAAGTTCTGGTAGCATTCGCCGTAATGCCCTTGGTGATTTTCTGAATGTTCGTGCCAATGGTAAAATCGCCATGAAGTTGGATGCTGAAGAAAAATTGGTTGCTGTTAAAATGTGCGATCCCGATCAAGATATTTTGTTGGCGACGCGCAAAGGTAAATGTATCCGCTTTAGTGCTGAGGCATTGCGTGTTTTTGCCAGTCGTAATTCAACGGGTGTACGTGGTATTAAGCTTGCAAATAATGATGAAGTTATCTCACTTTCTATATTGAATCATGTGACCTTCACCATGGAAGAGCGTGATGCATACATCCGTATGTCTCGTATGAAACGTGGTTCTGAAGATGCTGATTCCTTTGATGTGACTAGCGAGATGGCTGGTGATGCTGATGACTTGCTGAGTTCAGATCGTTTCGATGACCTTGAATCCCATGAGCAATTCATCACGACGACGACCAACAAAGGCTTTGGTAAACGTTCTTCTGCCTATGAATACCGTGTCAGTGGTCGAGGCGGTCAGGGCATTTCCAATATGACTCTGACGTCAAAAAATGGTGAGATCGCTGGTTCCTTTATTACGGCATCTGGTGATGATCTTGTTCTTGTGACCGATGCTGGTAAATTGATTCGTTTCACCATTGATGATGTCCGTATTGCGGGACGTTCTACCCAGGGCGTTACTCTCTTTCGTGTGGCCGACGGTGAAACCGTTGTGTCTGTTGCTAGAATTGCCCAGGATGACTTGCAAGAAGATCCCAAAGATATGACAGCGGATGCCGTTGAAGGTGATCTTGAACATTCTGAAAATGCACCTACTGTTGAGTCAAAGGAAGAAATTGAAACAAAAGAATAGATAATGACAAAGGTTTCTATGGGTGTTTTTTTGACCAAATCTGAAGACACTTAAATAGGATTCCCATTTGTTTTTTGTCGACCAAACGGTTCGTGGCGGCGAATAGATCCTCTCTTTCTCCAGTGGTCTTGCAGACCTTACTAAGGCATTGGGTTCTAATATTAATGCCAAGGTCCCTTAGGAGCTCTCCTTGAGTGGTCAGGTGGCTTTGGAGGTTGTCTTTACCTCCGTCAGAGTGACCTTCTTTTTCCAAAATTTGCGCAATGCGCTTTAGCGTTGCAAAATTTACGTGGGTGGTGAGGTCCACGTTGCCAATATCATCAAAAACACTTACTTTTTTATGATTCTTGAGGGCTTGGAGGGTATCACCATAACCAAATTGATCATAT
>JAJRPZ010000026.1 GCA_024280495.1 Alphaproteobacteria bacterium | reverse complement strand
GGATGTGAAAAAGATCGAAATGTTACTCAACACAAGACCAAGACGCATCCTTAATTTTAAAACGCCAACTGAAGTGTTTTACGAAGACCAGACCAAAAACTCAAATGACGCACTTCACATGTGAAGGGGCCGTTTATAAGGTTTGTGAATTTTCATGTTAATGAATGAAAAACAACAAAATTGGTAAATTTTGACTATTTATGCACCACTGCCCCGAAAAAGTGCCTAAATTAACGTTAGGAAAAACTCTGAAGGTCTTTCGCAGAGTTTCTTATATAAAAAATGAATCTTGCGGAAAAAGCCAGGGGGCGTTAAAAAAGATGTATTGAAATAACTCGGTCCTAAAGCTGGCCCTAAAAAGGATATTAAATGATTTGGTTATATGGACGGCACGCGGTGATGGCAGCCCTTGGAAATTCTAGGCGGCATGTGAGAAAAATTTTTCTCAGCCGTACGTTGAAAGATTTGGAAGATCTGAAGAAGAAATTTGCGCGCCATAAAATAGAAATTGTCCCCCTAGAGACGTTTTTCAATCGTTTTGGTCATGATGCCGTTCACCAGGGAATTGCCCTTGAAACGGAACAGCTTTCCCATGGCCCATTGGAGGATCTTGTCGAGGCTACGTCTTCAGAAAAGGCTGCTCTTTTTGTGATGTTGGATCAGGTGACGGACCCTCATAATGTCGGGGCCATTGCACGCTCGGCTGCGGCTTTTGGTGCGAAAAGCTTAATTATGCCAAAGCACCAATCGGCTCCACAAGATAGTGCTATTCTCGCCAAAACCGCTTGTGGTGGCATTGAACATGTGGCCATGCATACGGTCACGAATCTGTCTCAAACCCTTGAAAAATTTAAAAAAGCTGGATATTGGTGTATTGGTCTTGATGAAAAAGGGGAAGGACCGTTGCAGAAAGCCCCCTTGGTGGGAAAAATTGTTCTTGTGTTGGGGGCTGAGGGAAAAGGACTTCGCCGTTTGACGAAGGAGAATTGTGATCTTCTTTCCTTTTTGCCAACCAATCCTCTGTTTCCAACTTTAAATGTTTCCAATGCAGCGGCGCTTTCTTTTTATGAATACGCAAGACAAAATTCGTAAGGTTATCGTCATTGCAAAAAGATCCCAGACGTCGTCAATCATTCCCGCGCCTATAAGTTCTAGGCGTTGCTTCTTACGCCTTGTGTCAACAAAAAAAACTGATCAACTATATGAGGGTAATTATATGACGACACTTTTCTCACAAAATTTAAAACGCCATAAACCTCTAGCAGAAATTATGCGCCCGCAGGTTCTTGAGGATATGGTAGGGCAGGATCATCTCCTCAAAAATGAATCACCTCTAAGGTGTATGCTGGAAACCCAAAGTCTGAGCTCTATTATCCTTTGGGGTCCACCAGGGTGCGGCAAAACAACCCTTGCTAAATTGATTGCAAAGTCAGTTGATATGGAATTTGCGTCATTCTCTGCTGTTCTTTCTGGAGTATCTGATGTGCGAAAGGTTTTCGATCAAGCTGAAAAATCAGCCAAAATGGGCCGTCGTACGTTGTTGTTTGTGGATGAAATCCATCGTTTCAACCGGGCTCAACAAGACAGTTTTCTTGCCCATCTCGAAGATGGTCGTCTTGTCCTTATTGGTGCAACAACGGAAAACCCTTCCTTTCCCCTCAATAGTGCTTTGTTGTCAAGAACTCAAGTGTTTACCCTTAACCCTTTGGGAGAGGATGACCTTAGGATTCTTATGGAAAAAGCAGAGGTGCATTTAAAAATTTTATTGCCCTTGGATGAGGGGGCGCTGGAAATGATATTAGCTTTGGCCGATGGCGACGCACGTTATTTATTGAGTATGATTGAGATGCTGACGTCGACGTCATTTGACGAAAATCTTGATGTGGATGGTTTGTCCGAATTTCTTCAAAAACGCCGCCCTTTATATGACAAGGCCCAAGAGGGGCATTACAATCTCATTAGCGCATTGCATAAATCCTTGCGGGGGTCGGATCCAGATGCTGGATTATATTGGCTTGCGCGTATGTTGGATGGCGGTGAGGACCCACGCTATATTTTAAGGCGATTGGTTCGTTTTGCAGTAGAGGATATCGGCCTTGCGGATCCCAATGCCCTGGTTCAAGCTAATGCGGCTCACCAAGCTTTTACTTTTTTAGGATCTCCTGAGGGCGATTTAGCAGTGGCGCAATTGGTTGTTTATCTTGCGACGGCTCCAAAATCAAATGCACTTTATCTGGCGCAAAAATCTGCAACCCAGTGTGTAAAAAAAACAGGGAGTTGTATGCCGCCAAAGCATATTTTGAATGCACCAACGAAATTTATGGCCCAAGAAGGGTATGGCGATGGGTATATCTATGACCACGATACTCCTGAAGGTTTTTCAGGCCAAGAATACTTTCCTCAATCTCTTGGTCATCAAAAATTCTACAGTCCCGTCGAGCGCGGGTTCGAACGGGATGTTAAAAAACGCTTGGCATATTGGGAAAAGTTGAGAAAGGATAAAGGTAAAGAACCTTACTGACAGAGTGAGATGCTTTTGCTAGAATTTTAACAATAAATTTATAATAAGGGCCTTTTCAAATATGGCAAAATCCAAACACCCAATTTTTCGTAATTTTATAATGGCTTATGCGTTTTGTGCCCTTGTCGCCATGGGATTTGTAGCCTCTAGCACTATTGATTCATTGATGTCACCAGAACTACGTCCGATGTTAGTAAAGCAATCAGCTGCTTTATTTTTGCTCTATCTTTGTGGATCTATTCCTTTTGGATTAATTTTTACCAGGATTATGACCAATAAAGATGTGCGAAATATTGGCTCTGGTAATATTGGAACCACCAACGTTTTACGTTCAGGAAATAAGCTTGCGGCCCTTTTAACGCTGTTATTTGATATTTCAAAAGGTTATATACCCTTGTTTCTGCTGGATCGTTATGGGGCAGGTACTTTTCATTACTCTGTATATTATTTCGCTTTTTTGTTTCCTGTTTTGGGTCATATGTTTCCGTGTTGGCTTGGATTTAAGGGAGGAAAGGGAATAGCAACGGGTCTTGGCGTGATGCTCTTTTTTGTTTGGCCCGTGGCTCTTGTTTCCCTTGCTACTTGGGTGTTACTCGCAAAATTTCTGCGTATTTCTTCCCTTGCTGGGTTGGTTTCCTTTACCGTAGCTCCCTTGTTAACGACTTATTTATTATCTTTTTCTGATTCTTTGTGGATGTTTTTCTTATCGGCTCTTGTGTTCTTGGCTCATCGGGATAATATAGGGAGACTTTTATCAGGGCAGGAGAGTAAAATTGGAGAATCTTCCCTTTAGAGAATTTGAGGAAGAGGAGGCGTCAGATATTCAAAATTCTGGCACCTTATCAGAACAGGAAATTATAGGTCGTATTTGCCTTTTTCGCTCACAAAACGTGGGTCCTGTGACCTATCGTAATCTTTTAAAACGGTACAAAACTTCAGAAAAAGCCCTGGAGGCCCTTCCTCATTTGGCAACACGAGGTGGCCGACGTGCACCCTTATCTGTTTATTCGAAAGACCAAGCCATTCAAGAGCTTGAGCACCATGAAAGAATTGGCGCTAAAATTATCGTGGATGGAGATGGTGTTTATCCAAAGCATTTGAGGAACATTGATGAAGCTCCCCCTATTTTAAGCCTCCATGGCAGAAAAGACCTATTACATCAAAAAGCCGTGGGTATTGTGGGGGCTCGAAATTGCTCTCTTAATGGTAAGAAGATAACTTTTAAGTTAGCCCAAGATCTAGGGGCACAAGGATTTGTTATTGCCTCTGGTCTGGCGCGGGGTATTGATGGACAGGCTCATCAAGGCGCCATAGATACGGGAACCATAGGTGTGATTGCTGGTGGTATTGATAAAGTTTATCCAACGGAACACTTGGCCTTATTTCACCGTTTGCGTGAACAAGGCGCTATTTTGGCAGAATCTCCCATTGGCACGGAACCTCAAAGCACTCTGTTTCCAAGGCGCAATCGTTTAATATCAGCGTTATCCCAGGGTGTCATTATTGTTGAAGCTGCTTTGCAATCGGGGTCTCTTATCACTGCACGCTATGCCGTTGAACAAAATAGAGATGTGTTTGTGGTCCCAGGATCTCCCATGGATCCACGGTACAGGGGAAGCAATGCTCTCATTCGAAATGGTGCGACACTTATATGTGATGCAAGGGATGTTATGGACGTTTTAGATGCACCGTTCCGTGATGTTATGAGGGAGGCAGCCTTTGATTGTGTCAACGATACTTATGGTGAAAGTGTTCAAAAAGAGATTAATGATGGAGGCGAGAACTTACAGGAAAGTGACGCTAAAAACTTGTCTCAAGAAATCCTCCAACACCTAAGTAGCGCGCCGATTTCCCTTGACGAATTATTGCGGGCGTGTCCTTATGCTTTTTCCCATGTGATGTCTGTTTTGCTTGAGCTCGAGCTCGCAGGTGCCGTCACCAGGCACCCTGGGAATCAATTATCTACTTAAAAAATGACGTTAAAATTTTAAATAATAAAGGCCTTTTTAAATGAAACTTGTGGTTGTGGAATCCCCTTCAAAAGCAAAAACAATTAATAAATATCTGGGTTCTGATTATATCGTTCTTGCCAGCTATGGTCACATTAGGGACTTGCCTTCAAAGGATGGATCCGTAGATCCAGATAATAATTTTGCCATGAAGTGGGAAATGGACGTTAAGTCCAAAAAACAAGTTTCAGACCTCATAGCAGCGGCTAAGAAATCAGATGAAATTATTCTCGCAACTGACCCCGACCGCGAGGGAGAGGCTATTTCTTGGCACGTTCTCAAGGTGCTTCAAGAACAAAAAACCTTGAAGAATAAAACATTTTCTCGGGTGGTTTTTCACGAGATTACAAAAAAAGCCATTTTAAAAGCCATGGACGACCCACGAGAGTTAGATCTAACCATGGTTGATGCTTATCTTGCTAGGCGCGCCATGGATTACCTTGTGGGTTTTAACTTGTCGCCGGTTTTATGGCGAAAACTTCCTGGGTCAAGATCTGCTGGTCGTGTACAATCTGTTGCTTTACGCATTATTACGGACCGTGAGTCTG
>JAJRPZ010000025.1 GCA_024280495.1 Alphaproteobacteria bacterium | reverse complement strand
TTCAAACTCTTCAAAAAAACTTACCCCTTCAAGGGCGTCATAATCATGAAAATATAGCAGCAACATATGCGGTTCTTCGTTCCATGAATCATGATTTTAATTTTTCTTGCCTTGAAAGTTTTCTGGGTCTGACCCATCGACAAGAGGTTATTTTTCAAAGTGATAATTTACTGGTTATCAATGATAGTAAGGCAACAAATATTGAGTCGACATTGAGCTTTCTTGAATCCATAGATAATCGATATCCCCCTGATGTAAAAGTACATTTACTGTTGGGAGGAATTGCAAAAAGATCAGGACTCACAGGTTTGGAGAAATATAAAGATAGAATAGCGGCCTTATATCTTTATGGAGAATCACAAAATTTCTTTTCAAGTTTTTCCGATAAAAACAACCTGCCATTTGAGGTTTATGATTTTTTTAAAAATGCGGTGAGGGAATCTATTCAGGTAGCCCTTAATTCTAGTTCAAAATCCATTGTCGCTTTGTCTCCAGCCTGTGCCAGTTTTGACTTGTTTAAAGATTTTGAGGTCCGTGGTAATGCTTTCAAAAATATTGTTAAGTCTGAAATAGGGGAGGGTGTAAATGTCTCTTGATGACAAGTCCCTTAGGGGACGAAGGGCCTTCTCTCGCACTGATAATAGTATTTTAACCCAGTGGTGGTGGACCATTGATCGCTGGTTGTTTTTCGTCATTGTTGCTCTTGTGGCCATAGGTGTTTTGCTCGTCATGGCGGCAAGCCCTCCCGTTGCTGAACGCATTGGTTTAGAATCCTTCTTTTTTGTAAAACGTCACTTGGTTTATGTGGGGGGATTTTTTGTACTTCTTATTGGCGTTTCACAGTTGTCTATCAAGATGGTTAAGCGTTCGGCATTGTTATTGTATGCGGGGGCTTTTCTATTATTGGTTTTGACACCATTTTTTGGTAATGAAATTAAGGGGGCTAAACGCTGGATTTCCATGGCTGGTTTTTCTATTCAGCCCTCCGAATTTATGAAGCCTGCTCTTGTTGTTATGACTGCGTGGATGCTCTCTGAGAAAAAACGAAACCCAGATATACCTGGCAATATCTTCGCCATTATTTTTTACACCATTGCCGTTGGTTTATTGTTGCTGCAACCTGATATGGGGATGGTTTTTCTAATGACAACTATTTTCTTTGCCCAATTCTTTTTGGCTGGGTTGCCATTGTTACTTATCTTGATTGCGTCTGCCACTGGTATCATTGGCATGGTATCGGCTTATTTTATTTTCCCCCATGTGCAAGCCCGTGTGGATCGATTTTTAACGCCAAGTTCACAAGATCGCTTTTCAGATCGATATCAAATTTCGCAATCCCTTGAGGCTTTTTTAAGTGGAGGATTGTTTGGTTTAGGTCCTGGGGAAGGTATTATAAAAAAGAACCTCCCCGATGCCCATGCGGATTTTATTTTTCCCGTCGCAGCCGAGGAATATGGTGCTTTTTTATGTATTATTATCGTCATAATTTTTGGATTTTTCGTGATTCGGAGTCTCGTTCGTGTCATGCAAGATAAAAACTTTTTTGTCGTTGTTGCCGTTGCTGGTTTGGTTTTTGAACTTGGGATTCAAGCCGCTATTAATATAGCTTCAACATTGGATTTAATCCCAACAAAAGGTATGACGTTACCTTTTATTAGTTTTGGAGGGTCTTCGATGTTAACCGTTGCCATTACCTGCGGATTTATTTTAGCCTTAACGCGTCGTCAAGTACACGGTGACGTTGCATCACATGTATCGGGGAAGGGATTGTAAAAATGAAACCTATTTGTATTGTTGCTGGCGGCACGGGCGGTCATGTTTTTCCTGCCATTTGTTTAGCCCTAGAACTCCATGTGCAGAAAACCCCTTTTATCTTTTTGACCGATAAGCGCGGTTTGAAATATGTGATACCTCATCAAAATATTATAACACCTATTGTTTTGCCCATGGGGTCTAAAAAACAGGGACTTATTGGTTTTATTGCTTTTCTCATGGATCTCTTTTTGAGTTTCATAAAATCTATCCCCCTGGTTTTGCGTTCGGAAAAAATTATAGGTTTTAGTGGTTTCCCGACTTTTCCAACCTTGCTTGCGGGGTGGTTTTTGAGGCGTCCTTTATTTGCCCACGAACAAAATGCTGTTCTTGGAAAGGTAAATCGTTTGATGGGGCCATCATTTAAAAAGATTTTCACGTCAACGGACCAGGTTTTTCGCCTTTCTTTTTCATCAAATGAAAACAAAATAAAAGCTATTCAAGACAAAATTGACTTTGTTGGAATGCCCGTTCGAAAAGATATCCAATCCGTTGGTCAAAAACCATACGAAATTCCAAGGAATGAGTCACCTATTCGTCTTTTAATCATTGGGGGAAGTCAAGGGGCGAGGGTCTTTTCAACGGTGGTGCCCAAGGCTCTTTCTTTGTTGCCCCTTAACATGCAAAACTGTCTTGAGATTGTTCATCAAGTTAGAAATGCAGATAAAGAAATTGCGACAGAAAACTATAAATTTTTAAAATCTGAAAGTCTTGATATGAAGCCATTTATCAATGATATGGCAAGGGCTTATGAAAAAGCACATCTTGTGATTTCAAGATCTGGTGCCTCTAGTTTAGCAGAGATTATGGCCGTGGGTCGCCCGTCGATTTTGGTGCCTTATCCCCATGCTGCTGACAATCACCAAGAGGCCAATGCAGATGTTATTACGAAAATTTCTGGGGGCTGGAAAATATCAGAAAAAGATTTTTCAGCGGAGACTCTTTCGTCTCTTTTGGGGGACCTTTTTTCTAATCCAAAAAAACTTTTAGTTGCCTCCCAACTTGTTAAAAAAAAATGCCTAAAAAGCAGTATAAAATCGCTGGTGCAAAAGCTTTTTAATGTGTAGTTTGAACAAGGTAAAAAGAGTCGTTTATTTATGAGAATTTCTAGTCAACATTTGGGTGTTATTCATTTTATCGGTATCGGCGGTATCGGTATGAGTGGTATGGTCGAAATTCTAATGTCAAAGGGGTATCTCGTACGGGGAAGCGACCTTTCAGTTAATGCTAATGTGAACCGTTTAAAGGTTCTTGGCATTCCTATTTTTAAAGGGCAAAAAGTGGAAAATATTGAAGGAGCATCTCTCGTGGTTGTTTCCTCTGCTATTGCAGAAGATAATGTCGAATTAGAGGCTGCGCGTTCTTTAAAAATCCCTGTTATGAAACGTGCGGAAATGCTGGCTGAAATCATGGGAAAGTCCCCTTGTATTTCCGTTGCAGGAACCCACGGTAAAACCACGACAACCTCTCTTGGGGCCTGTGTTTTGGATCACGGTGGATTGGACCCCACCGTTGTGAGTGGTGGAATTATTAATGCCTATGGTTCCAATGCGCGTCTTGGTGCAGGACGGTGGACCATTGTCGAGGCCGATGAATCCGATGGCACTTTTGCAAAGCTTCCAGCAACAATAGCCATTGTTACAAATATTGATCCAGAACATATAGAACATTATGGATCCTTTGAAAATTTAAAACTGGCTTTTCTAAACTATATTAAAAAAATTCCCTTTGATGGACTTGGTATTTTATGTGCAGACCATACGGTTACCTATGAAATGGCTTGTTCCATCACTGATCGTCGTTTGTTGACCTATGGTATTGAAAATGAGAATGCCGATATCAGGGCAAGTCAAATTGAAAATAAACGTGGTGGCCATTTTTTTGGATTGACCTTTTCTGATAGGGCTCAAAAAATGCTGCACCTTCAAGGTGAAGATTTAAAAAAAACGAAAGGGTTCCACCTGCCTATGGCGGGGCATCACAACATATTGAATGCCTTGGCCGTTATTACTTGTGCCCTTGAATTGGGCATTGGATTAAATTTGATTAAGGCGGCTATTGCTGATTTCATGGGGGTTGAACGCCGTTTCACATTAGTTGGTTCAGCGCAGGGACTCTTATTTATTGATGATTATGCTCATCACCCAACGGAAATTCAGGCAACTCTTGATGCTGCAAAATACGTTTCTGAAGAAGGTCAAAAAATTATAGCTGTTGTACAACCTCACCGTTACTCGCGTTTGACTGACTTATTTTCAGAATTTACCATGTGTTTTGATGCTGCTGATCATGTTGTTGTCATGCCTGTTTATGCAGCAGGAGAAGCCCCAAGTTTAACAGTAAACCATAAAACTCTAGCCCGTGCCCTTGGTATTCGACGGGCAAATGCGGGTAAAAAAATAGTCCTTTTAGAGTCTTTTGATGACTTGCCTGGTGTTTTAGAAAAATTGGGTGAACAAGGTGATTTATGTATTTTTATGGGGGCTGGAGATATCACGACAAAATGTCGAGATGTTTTTAAAAAAATGGGAGGCACCTTAAAAGTAAAAGCAATGGATGGGGAAAAAGAAAAAATAAAAGCGCCTCATTGGAAAATGACAGCACATAATATTTTAGAACGAACAGGGAAAATCTATGATACCTAAACCAGCATTTTTAATGAAAGACCCTAAAAATCAAAATGGGTCTGAAAAAATAAATTCAGTAACCTCTGATGTTATTTCTCTTTTGCCACAAGTGCGCGGTACATATCGTGAAAATGCGGACCTATCGAAAACCACGTGGTTTCGTTCTGGCGGTCCTGCACAGGTTCTTTTTAAGCCTGCTGATGTTGACGATCTTCAGAGTTTTCTAAAGAATAAGCCTGCTAATATACCCGTTGAAATTCTTGGTGTTGGCTCTAATTTATTGGTTCGTGATGGTGGTATCCCAGGTGTGGTGATTCGTCTTGGACGCGGTTTTACCAATGTTGCAATCCATGGAGACTTTATTGATATAGGGGCTGGTATGTTAGATGGGCAATTGGCAAATTTGGCAGCCGATGAAGGATTTGAAGGTCTTGAATTTTTAGCAGGCATTCCTGGGACAATTGGGGGTGCGTTACGTATGAATGCGGGATGTTACGGCCGTGAAATTAAGGATATCATTGAGGGTGCTTTTGTTATAGATCCTAAAGGAAACTTGCATCATCTGACGGTAAATGAAATGGATTATTCATATCGTCATTGCGGCGTTCCAAAGCATTGGATTTTTGTTGGCGCGCGTTTTAAAATATCCAAGGTTAATGAAAATAAAGGAAATGGGGAAATTAAGGCGCGTATGATGAAATTATTAGGGGAACGTGAAGAAACTCAGCCCACAAAAGAACGCACAGGTGGAAGTACTTTTGCAAATCCAGAAGGAAAGAGCGCATGGAAACTTATTGATGCTGCAGGATGTCGTGGTTTGAAACATGGAGGGGCTATGGTTTCCGAAAAACATTGTAATTTTTTGATTAATTTTGATAATGCCACCTCTTCTGACCTCGAGGAATTAGGTGATATGGTGAAGGAAAAGGTTCTGAATCATTCAGGAGTGAAATTGCGTTGGGAAATTCAAAAGGTTGGCGATTTTTTAGAAAGTAGTTCCCTGAGAAAGAAATTTAAAAAGGCGGCTTGAGTTATAGACGTGTTAAATAAAAAAAACCCCACTTTGAGTATTAAAAAAGTTCTTCTTTTAAAAGGGGGATGGAATGCCGAGTCCGCCATTTCCTTGGTCAGTGCCAAGGGGATGAAAAAGGCTCTTTTGGCAAATGGATACGATGTTCTAGGATATGAATTGACCCGTAATATTGCGGCTTTGATTTCAACTATCAAAGATTTTAATCCTGATGTTGTTTGTTTAAATGCTTTGCATGGACTGGATGTTGAGGATGGAAAAATTCAAGCTCTCATGGAGCTT
>JAJRPZ010000001.1 GCA_024280495.1 Alphaproteobacteria bacterium | reverse complement strand
CCCTTGGCAATGGCCATGTCTCGCGCATGATATACTCCAGACTCCTCTTGTTTATAAGACCCTTCGTGTTCTTCATCGATAATAATGAGACCTAGATTATGGTAGGGAAGCATTAAAGCAGATCTTGCCCCAACCACGACTAGTGCCTTTCCTGTGACAATATCTTGCCAGGCATTACGGCGTTGAGCAGGTGTCATTTGAGAATGCCAGGTGAGGGGGCAGCATCCAAAACGCCTTTCAAATCGCTCTAGCCATTGGGCCGTCAAAGAAATTTCTGGTAAAAGGATAAGGGTTTGGCGCCCTTGACGCAGATTCTCGGCAATGGCTTCGAAATAGACTTCAGTTTTACCTGATCCCGTTACCCCATGGATAAGAATGGTTTCATAAGTGTTTGTTTTGGTTTTTTGAATGAGTACCTCAAGGACTTCTTGTTGATCAGGAGAATAGGATAGGCTAGAGAAATTTGGATTAGGTTTTTGATTTGATGTCACAGTTTTGGCATCAATAGAAACGGTTTTTATTAATCCTTTTTTTTGAGCCGTTTTGAGAACGGCCGTGCTTACCTTTGCTTTTTCTTGAAGGGCCTTTGATGAAAGTGGGGGTTTCTCTTTTAACAAAATATCCCAAATGCGTTGTTGATTGTCCGTTAAAGTTTTATCATCTGAAATGATTCCTGTTTGATACCCTAATATTTTTTTAGGGGGGTCGAGGGCTATGGGCACGCTCAATACCATTTTTAGAACTTGGCCTAGGGGAATTAAGGTGTATTCTGCCATCCATTTTAGAAAGTTAATGTTTTTTTGCGATATTTCATAAAGCTTATGAACTTCATAAAGAGATTTTAATTTATTTTTTTGTGTGGTACTTGAATGCGCCAAACTCATAACGACGCCCCATAAGTCGCGCTTGCCAAAGGGAACCTTAACAATACTTCCAGGACTAATGTTCATGGCTTCTGGGATGGTGTAATCAAAGGCTTTTGTAAAGGGAAGAGGGACAAGAACCTTAGCAATATAGCGCGGCGTAATAGAGGTCATTATTTATTGTTCTTTATATTTATCCTATGTATGATGACCATATAATTTTTTGACCTTAAAGGATATAATAACCATGAAAATATTTCTTGATTCGGCTGATATCTCTGAAATCAAAGACCTTGTCCAAACTGGTATGGTTGATGGAGTAACAACAAACCCCTCTCTTATTGCTAAATCTGGCCGTGACTTCAAAGAAGTCATCGCAGAAATTAGTACCCTTGTTTCTCATGGTCCAGTGAGTGCCGAAGTAACTTCTTTTGATTACGAAACCATGATGAAAGAAGCAGAAGTCTTGCGCAAAATTTCTGATAACATTGCCATTAAAGTTCCCTTAACCATTGATGGTCTTCGCGTTTGTCGTGCGCTTTCTTCTGATAATACATTGGTGAATGTCACTTTGTGTTTTACTGCTAACCAAGCATTATTAGCTGCTAAGGCTGGTGCTGCGTTTATTTCCCCTTTTTTGGGTCGCCTTGATGACCTTGGTATGGATGGTACGGATTTAATTTCTGATATTGCAGATATTTATATGAATTACCCAGAATTTGAAACGGAAATTCTAGCAGCATCAATACGTTCCACAAAACATGTGCAAGATGTTGCCTTATTAGGCGCTGATGTGGCGACCTTACCAGGTAAAATAATAAAGGCTATGTACGACCATCCATTGACATATAAAGGCTTAGAGACCTTTGAAAAAGATTGGAAGGCCACGGGGCAAAGTATCTTATAGCTTACAAGAAATTTACAGACGTCGTCAATCACTCCCACGCCTATAAAAATATAGGCGTGTTTTTTTGTTTATAGACTGAAATGATTATATTGAAGAAGTTAATTCAATAACTTAACGTACATTAACGATTTGTGTTTCGCGAATCTGAACCTCCGATGATGTCATCAATTGCAGAGATAGAATAATCCTTTGAAAAATTTGCCATAAGCTCTGCATGGGATCAGAAATCATCTGAGTTTCTCCACTGATTAAGTCTTCTACTGTATCCACCAGGTTTTTTTCTTGAGGATATTCTAGAACGGTGATGGGCTTGTTTTGGGCAATGCCGCCGAGTTTTGCAGCGACTTTTAGGGCTTTATTTAATCCACCATATTCATCCACCAGGCCAAAATTCAAGGCGTCAACACCAGACCACACACGGCCTTTAGCTATTTCACTGACGTGATCCAGTGATAAATTGCGCCCCTTGGAGACGAGTTCAATGAACCTTTCATAAAAAAGATCCATGCTCGTGTTGATTAATTCCATTTGTTTTTCTGTATAGGGCGTTAAGGGAGACCACATAGAGCCATTCTCGCCAGCAGAAAAAGAACTCGTGTTGATATTAAACATACTGAGAGCTTCATTAAAAACGACCTTGCCAGCTAAAACCCCGATAGATCCAGTGATGGTAAGAGGGCTTGCTAAAATTTTATCACAGGATGCCGCTATCCAATAGCCACCAGAAGCAGAAACATTACCAAAGGATGCGATGACAGGGACCCCTTTTTCTTTGGCGATAATGACAGAGCGCCTAATGGTTTCTGATGCCGTTGCTGATCCACCAGGTGTATCTAATCGAAAAACAATGGCTTTGATAGAAGGGTTAGATAAAACTTCATCAAATTGTTGTTGAATAGTGTTTGCGCCCATGGTGTCTGAAGGCCCCATGGTAAAGGGAGAATTGCTGTCCTTTGGCATAATGACGCCGTTGCCATAGATAATTGCTATTTTTTCAGGGTGGTTTTTTTTATTTAAAAGGTATTTTATTTCACTTGCATATTTTTTCATGGAGATTAAACGTGGGTGATTATAAAGGGATTTTTTCTGATTTTTTTCAAGGGATAGAGAGGGATTAGGGTCTAAAATAGCAGCAATGAATTGATCTTTATGTCCCAAATAATCAATGATCCCCATTTCTTTTGCCTTTGTATCAGACATCATAGGGGATTCAGCACTGAGACGGTGCAAAAGCCCTTTTTCCAGTTCACGAGCGGCCTCAATATTATTGAAGATTGTTTCGTGAAATTGACCCAGGAGGGTGTTCATAGCTTCGATTTGTGGGTCAGATGCCTTGCTGTCAGTCATGGAGGCATAGGCATTCTTGTAAATCGTGCGTGCGAAAATTTGTGGTTTAATGGAGAGGGTCTCAAGGATTTCTCCAAAAAAAGGTTGATCAATATGAAATCCCGTAATGTTGAAATTCGAGTAGGGTTGCATCCAGATTTGATCGGCAACGGACGCCATATAATAAGATCTTGTTCCTGGATGGAAATCTCCAAGGCTGGTGGCATAAGCATATATTTTTTTACCAGACTTTTTAAAGGCCAGAAGAGCATTTCTGATTTCATCCATTTGAGCAAGACCAAGGGTTGGCGTCTCCACATAAAGGGCAATGGCTTGAATGTGTGGATCGGCTTGAGCACTTGAAATACCACGCAATGTATCAAAAAATGATAAAGTAGGACCCGTTAAAATCTTTTGGATGCCCGATGAAGAAGATGTTTCCATAATAGGGGAAGATAGATCAAGGGTTAGCACACTATTGGGTTGAATATTAAGGGATTTATGGGAGCCAAAAAAAGTAAAGCCTATCAAGGCTATGAGAGGAATGAACACTAAAACACCTAGTGTTTTAAAAAAAAATCCAAAAAAACGTTTCATGATATGCCCTTTTCTTTTTTATTAGGATAATGTGTTTCTATGCCTTTGACCAGAATACTTTCCATTAAAATGAAAAGGGAGAAAGATATTGTTAATAAAATTACCTTTGTTGTGTTTATTTTTGAAGTGTTTTTTTTGTGGTGTATTTGCATGTGTGCCCTTAAAAGAAGACCCAAATGACTTCCCTACAACTACTGTACCCCTTAAAACTTTTTTACTCCCTCAAGAAGACTCAATTTCCCAACGTCCCAATTGGTTCATGGCAGCCATAGCAGGATCTCGTGTCTTTGGATACGGTCTGGAACACTGGCTTATTATCAACACGAACCGCGTTGGTTTTTCTGGAAAAACTCTCTTTTCAGAAATTAAAAAATCTTGGAAAATAGGAGGAATGCGTCAAGTGAATGATGGAATAGGTCTTGGCTTGGCAAGGTCTTTATTTTGGCCAATTCGATTGTGGATTTATGATTTTGTGGGCACGAAAACACAAGGGCATGGGGTGCCTATTAAAACAACTGCAACAGCGACTTCTATGGCGTTGTTTGAGCTTGTTTTTTTGAAGCCATTCGAGGTAGCACTCTCTTGGAAAGCGAGTCCCTATAAAACTATTGGGTCATCTTTAAAAGACATTATGAATGCTAAAACCCTCTATAAACAACCCGCTTTTTATCTTTTTAATAGTTTCAGTTCTTGGGCAGTATATCTAGGGTGTGATATTCTATACAGAACCTTATTTCAAAATTATTTTGAGCGTGAACAGCTTTCAGTGCCACAACTTTTAGGTGTGGGAACTTTGACAACATTTACATCTGGAGTTATTTTAGCCCCACAAAGACTGGTTCTTTTATGGCTTCAAACCCCTAATATAAGACCTCGGATTCAGACACCTAAAGAAGCAATTTTACAAATTGTTCAGAAAAATGACATTCGTGGAGTCCTTTGTTATGTTAGAGCTGGATCTATTACTTATTTGCCTGGCAATCTATTGACTGCTATTTTATTAAGTTGGCTTGATTGTCCGCCTTTATGGTTGTTGGATGTCTTTGAAAGAGAAACGATATTGGCTCCTTAAATTTTTTTTGAAACTCTTTTAAAAAATAATAGGGCTTCTTGTAAAATCGTGTAAAATATTTATGTGGCTTTACAGGAAACCAATATGAATAGTGATGATACTGCCCAAAATCTTGAGGTTAACCTTCCATTGCCTGAGGCACTCCAAAATGATATGAGCAATGATGAAGCTAATCTTGACAATCCCATGCTCAAGGGGCTTTATGCCGAAATTGAACGTCTGGATTCAACAAGTCACTATGGTTTTGTGACTACAATCGTTGGAAGCATTATTGAAGTTTCAGGATTACAAAAATTAGTTTCTGTTGGTTCCATTTGTCGTATTGAAAATCGTAAGAAAAAATCCTTTCCCTGTGAAATTGTTGGTTTTAAGGGGGATCAATCCCTTGTGATGGCCTATGCGTCCATTGAAGGTCTAGGACCTGGGTGTTGCGTTTTTTATGAGGGACAAAGTAATGTTATTTATCCTCATGATAGTTGGCTTGGTCGGACTTTAGATGCTTTTGGGTCTCCCGTTGATGAAAAGGGGGGGCTTGTTTCTGGCCCCAGTGCCTATGAGCTGAACGCGTCGCCCATTCCTGCCCATCAGCGTCGTTTGGTTGAAAATCGTATCGACCTTGGTGTTAGAGCAATGAACACTTTTACAACTTGCTGTGCTGGTCAGCGCATGGGGATTTTTGCAGGATCAGGTGTTGGTAAATCTGTTTTACTTTCCATGCTCGCCAAATTTTCAAAGGCCGATATTATTATCATTGGTTTACTTGGAGAACGTGGCCGTGAAGTCCGTGAATTTATTGATCGTCATCTTGGTATGGAGGGAATGGCGCGATCCGTTGTTATCGTTGCAACATCCGACGAGCCAGCGTTGATGCGTCGGCGTGCTGCTTACACAACCATGTCCGTTGCAGAATATTTTCGAGATCAGGGAAAAGAAGTTCTCTGTTTGATGGATAGTGTCACACGTTTTGCCATGGCTCTTCGGGAAATTGGATTGTCCGTTGGGGAGCCTCCCACTACCAAAGGGTATACCCCCAATGTATTTGTAGAGTTGCCACGGCTTTTAGAACGCGCGGGGCCTGGTTCAGATAGAAAAAATGATAGATCGCACAATGAAATGGGGAATATCACGGGGCTCTTTACGGTTTTGGTTGAAGGCGGCGATGATAATGAACCTATTTCCGATACAACCCGTGGTATTTTAGATGGTCATATTATGATGGATCGCAAAATTGCAGAACGGGGTCGTTTTCCAGCCATCAATATCTTGCGTAGTATTTCAAGAACCATGCCCGATTGCAATGATGCTTATGAAAGTGACCTTATTAAGCGGGCGAGGGGGTATCTATCCACTTACGATGATATGGAAGAGCTTATTCGTTTGGGAGCTTATCGTGAAGGGTCTAACCCCAACGTTGATGAAGCCATTTCTTTTTTTGACAAGCTGGATGACTTTATTTCTCAGAACAAAGATGAAAAAATCACTTTTCAAGATGGTTTTGAGCAATTGGAAAATATTTTTTCTGTTGAAATATGATTAGTTGTGATATGGCTTTATTTCAAGCAATATTGTTTTAGAAAAAGAGATTATATTAAATGACTCTCAGGTTATTTTTTTATTTTATTTTTATTCATATAAGCATTTTTGAGGTAAGAGCTTCTTTTGGCAACGATGTCTCAGAGGTATGTGATCCTCCCGTTAAAAATAGTGTTACCCTCGTTTATACTCAGGAAGAATTTATATATGATGGCAATAATAATTCTCAGTTATTGTTGTTATCCGATGAACTTCTTTTAAGTGTCTTAGAATATTTAAAACCCCTTGATCTTTGGAATATTTCCTATGTTTCTTGGGACTTAAGGAATATTGTTTTCGATCCAATTTTATTACAGTCTTACTATTTTGACGAAGAATTGCCTAAAGGCGTTTTAGTAGAAGAAAATGCACAAAAAATATTGCGTAGTTTGTGTATATCGGAAGTCGTTGAGGGGGGAAATCTAGCAAAAAACATTAAATCTAGAAGGGTGTATCTGGACTTTCTTTTAAATAATGTTCCTGTTTCTTCAATGTTGACATTCTCAAAATGGGCGCAGGCATTTTTTCCAAGTGGCGGGATTCATTCTAACATTGGTCTTGCGTATGGTCTTTTTAAAAATACTGACCCAGAAATCCGTGATGATGAGCTTGTTTAAATCATTTCCCT
>JAJRPZ010000024.1 GCA_024280495.1 Alphaproteobacteria bacterium | reverse complement strand
CAGGTAATATTTATGGTTCAACCTTCTTTATGGCTACTGGCTTTCATGGTTTCCATGTCATCATCGGTACAATCTTTTTGTTTGTGGTGTTGATGCGTGCCTTGAAAGGACATTTTACCCCAAAACAACATTTTGGATTTGAAGCTGCTGCTTGGTATTGGCATTTTGTTGATGTGGTTTGGCTGTTCCTTTTTGTTGTTATTTATGTTCTTGGTGCGGGTACGCCTGCGAGTTAAAGCTCGTTTATTGATAGGGCCTAGGCTCTATTGTTGATGGCGACATAATCACAAGTTGTAAATTTAAAAAACCTTGTTAAATATGACAGAGCAGTTCTTCTGAAAAGAAGGGCTGCTCTTTTGTTATTTTATAGGCCTGTTGCACGGAAACTCTAAAATACGGAGCGCTGGGTGACTGGCCTATATATTCAATTATACTCAATGCGTGTTTTTACAGAGAGGTTTTGATGATATGGAACAAGACGAAAAGATCCAAACTCTTTCAGCTGTGAAAACAGGTGTTATGGGACGTTGTCCGCAGTGCGGAGAGGGCAAGCTCTTTGAAGGTTATTTGGAATTGGCTTCCTGTTGTAATAAGTGCGACCTTGACTATTCTTTTGCAGATAGTGGTGATGGCCCAGCCGTTTTTGTGATGCTTATTGTCGGTTTTATCGTGGTAACTGCGGCTGTGATTGTTGATATTTTATATCAACCAGCCTATTGGATTCATGCTGTGATTTGGTTGCCTGTGGTGATTATTTTGCCATTATTAATATTGCGTCCCCTTAAGGGGTGGTGGGTGAATAATCAGTTTTCACGCAATGCCAGAGAAGGAAAATATACCGACTTATAAAACGTATTTGTTCTTTTTCAAGGCGGTGTTTAAATCATTATGTTAGATATTTTTCAAAAAAAACTTTATGTTATTATCATGTCATTGGTGATGTTTGTGACCTTGATTTATTTGGGGAATTGGCAATGGGAGCGTATGGCATGGAAAGCTGATATTCTCACGCTTATTGAGGAAAATAGCACGGCTCAGCCTATTTCGTTATCAGCGGTAATTGAAAAATCAAAAGCTAAAATTGAGGGTATCAACAAGGCTGAATATAGTCGTGTTAGCCTGTTGGGTCATTATCACCATGATAAAAAACGTTACTTTTTTACGCAGCGTCAGGGGCAAGTTGGCTGGACGATTTATACTCCTTTTGAGTATGAAAAAAATAAATTTGTTTTTGTCAATCGTGGCTTTATTCCTGACCTTTATCGTAAAAAACAAACGGCTGAGGTGGCAACGCCATCTACAGAGCTAACGATCACAGGATTGTTTCGTATGGGGTTAAAGGAGAAAAGTTCTTACTTTAATCCTGATAATGCCATCAAAAAAAATCAATATTTTTGGCGTTCAATTTTAGATATGTCTGTGGGGGCTTTTGGGGCGAATGGTTTTGTCATCACGAGATTAGATGATTCTCAAAAGCAAACCGATAAGCTGCAAAACCAGAGCGAAAAAATATCTAAAATTTTACCTTTTTCTTTAGACCTTGAAAAAAATGATCATAATGCTCAATGGCCTCAAGCAGGGACAACGATTTTAAAACCAGCCAATAATCATTTTACCTATATGATGACTTGGTTTAGTTTTGCGCTCACTTTGCTGATTATTACAGGTTTTTTTCTTGCAGGCGAAAGACGCAAGGCTTAAGGCTTAAGACAAAGAAATATTGCGGCTGTACCCTTAACTTTTGGAGAAATGAAGTGAAATATGTAAGTACGCGCGGGGATGCGCCAGTTTTAGGTTTTAACGGTGCTTTGCTCGCGGGCTTAGCGCGTGACGGCGGGCTTTACGTACCAGAAACATGGCCTCATCTTTCGGCAGAAACCATAAAAAGTTTTGCAGGTAAACCTTATGTTGATGTGGCCTTTGAAGTTATGTGGCCTTTTATAAGTGCTGATTTGGATGAAGCCCGTTTTAAGACGATGCTTAAAGAAGCCTATGCCACGTTTGACCATAAAGCTGTAACGCCGCTCGTTCAAATGGACAGTAATGATTGGTTGGTTGAGCTGTTTCATGGGCCTACGCTTGCTTTTAAAGATGTTGCTATGCAAATTTTAGCGCGACTGATGGATAATGCGCTCAGTGAAGAGAATAGACGTGCCACAATTGTGGGGGCAACGTCTGGTGATACGGGCGGCGCAGCGATTGAAGCGTTTCGCGGCAGAGATGCTATTGATATTTTTATTCTTCACCCACATGGTCGCGTCAGTGATGTGCAGCGTAAGCAAATGACAACGCCGACAGAAAGTAATGTCTATAATATTGCGGTTGAAGGTAATTTCGACGATTGCCAAGCTTTGGTAAAGGGATTGTTTAATGACCTTGATTTTAGAGATGAATTAAAGCTTGCGGGTGTGAACTCTATTAACTGGGCGCGTATTTTAGCGCAAGTGGTTTATTACTTCACCTCTTTTGCGGCTCTTGGGGGCAGTGCAGATCGTAAAGTGGCATTTTCTGTGCCCACAGGGAATTTTGGAGATATTTTCGCTGGATATGTTGCCCACAAAATGGGACTGCCAATTGAAAAGCTTGTGATTGCGACCAATGTAAATGATATTCTCGCGCGTACTTTGCATGGGGGCATTTATCAGCCTCAAGGTGTTGTCGCAACGGATAGCCCAAGTATGGATATTCAGGTCTCTAGTAACTTTGAGCGGCTGTTGTTTGAATTGTCAGACCGAGATGCAGGGCGCGTTAAGTCTCTAATGGCAGATTTTGCGGATAAAGGAAAATTTAGTCTTTCTGCAAGTGAATTAGAGCCACTACGCGCATTCTTTGCAGCTTATAAAATTGATGAAGAAGCCACACAACAAACAATCTTAGATTATTATAATCAAAATGGCTATGTTGCCGACCCTCATAGTGCTGTTGGACTTGGCGCTGCGGTTAAACTCCGAGCCGAAAATATGATTGGTGAAGAGGTGCCTTTATT
>JAJRPZ010000023.1 GCA_024280495.1 Alphaproteobacteria bacterium | reverse complement strand
GAAGCGCAGATGCTACGGAATTTATAACGAAAAAAGCCTATTTAGGCGCCTCTTCTTAGACACGGAGGGGTATGATGTATTCCTTTCTAGGTAAGGGTTTGAGAGGAATTAGAGGGTCCACATTATTTGAGGGAGAGCCAAAAGCCTTGTTGGCAGGCGACTGACCCACGGCAAATAACAGATAAAAAATATTAAAAAAGTGACTTTATCGGACTTTGTTTAGGAGATTTACTAAGCTTTTTTTCGACAAATAATATAAATTAGACAGCACGCATAAAGCCGTAAATTGGCTTTTCGCCTGGGCAACCTCTTCGAAATCAAAATGTCATTAATCATTTATTTACTATTTTAGGGCATAATTTTTTAAACAATTATATTTAATGTATGTTTTTTTTATTGTGTCAGATTTTATGTTTTTCTTTAATCTGAAATTCTTAAGTTGATTTTGTGTGATTTCAATTGACTTTTTGTCAAATTTGAGTATTATTCGGCTGTAAATATACAAGATAAACCTAAGCAACAAGCATTTGTGTGTATAAGGATAAATAATATGTCAAATGAACCGACCCCTAAAACAGAGCCAGAATTTTCTAAACTTCGCCAGGCACTCTTTCCTATTCGCAATGAGGAACTTAAAAAGTTTTTACCCATCGCTTTTATTATGTTGTGTGTCCTTTTTAACTATACAGTTCTGCGTAATACTAAAGATGCTTTGATTGGAACCGCTGCTGGTGCTGGTATTGAAGCAATTCCTTATTTAAAGAGTATTTTTGTCATGGGGTCGGCCATTGCCTTTGTAGTGATTTATGCCAAGCTCAGCAACATGTTTTCATCTGAAAAATTGTTTTATATATTAACGTCCTTTTTTCTTTTATTTTTCGGGGCTTTTGCCTTGATTATTTACCCAAACGTCGATGTGTTGCACCCTAATCTTGAAACCGTTAATGCCTTGCAAGACAGCTTTCCACGTATTCGTTTCTTATTTTCCGTTTGGGGAGTTTGGACTTATTCCTTATTCTATGTTCTTTCTGAATTATGGGGAAGCATCATGGTTTCCTTATTGTTCTGGCAATTTGCTAACGAAATAGTAAGGTCAAAAGAAGCTGGTCGTTTTTACCCCGTGTTCGTTTTGATTGGCAATGCTGCCTTGATTCTTTCTGGTAATGCCATGAGTTATCTTTCACAACTTCGTGAAAGCCTTCCAGCAGAAGTTGATGCTTGGGGAGTTTCATTGAATTATCTTATGAGTATGGTTGTTATTATGGGTATTTTTTCTATGATTGCCTTTCGTTGGATGCATAAGAATGTTCTAACTGATCCAAAATATTATGATGCCGCAGAGCCTAAAAAAGTAAAAAAATCCAAACCTAAAATGGGCGTAGGAGAAAGCTTTAAATACATTTTCTCAAACCCTTATATTGGTTTGGTTGCCCTATTGGTTCTTTCATATGGTATGTCCATTAACCTGATCGAACTTATCTGGAAAAAACAAATTGCAATTCAATATGCAGGTGATCCAAGTGGATATGCAGCCTTTACTGGTGTGTTTTCCACATGGACAGGTATTGGAACAATTGCCATTATCTTTATGACTAAAGGGGTGGTTAACCGCTTTGGTTGGTTTGCTGGCGCTATTGTAACACCTATTGTATTGGCTATTACTGGCGCCTTGTTCTTTGGCTTAATTTTATTCAATGACATTATTAATCCGCAACTTTTTGGTCTGGCAATTTCTGCCACATATATGGCTGTCATTGTGGGTATGGTTCAAAACATCCTCACAAAGGGTTCTAAGTATGCTCTGTTTGATCCAACAAAAGAAATGGCTTACATTCCATTGGATCAAGAATTGAAAACAAAGGGTAAGGCCGTTGTTGATGTGATTGGAGGTCGCCTTGGTAAGGCTGCTGGTGGTTGGACAATCCTTGGGCTCTTTACCCTTCTTTCTGCATCTGATGCCATGGAAGTAGCACCATATCTTGGTTACTTTATTGCCACTGTAGTAGTGATTTGGGTCTTTGGAGTGATTGCTTTATCAAAACGTTACAATGCGTTGACTGCTCGTCGCAAAGAGATGGAGTCCAACGCGAAATAAATAAAATAGTTATCTAAATCTATTCTGATTATATGTAAAAAAATCCCGAGCTAAATAAAAGCTCGGGATTTTCAATTATAGGGAGGAGGTTTTTAACCAAATAAAATAGATGAATCAAAAAGGGTGGGGCTTAAAGCCCTGCTTTTTTTTGTACCTTTTTTGATGGTGTTTAATTTTACAATAATATTTTTATCTTGAGGGTCAGTGACGATCCATTTAACAAGGTCCAGGGTTGGCATTCGACGAAAAACAAGGGTGAGGGAGCCAAGGTCTGGATTGTTCTTTTTCTGTAAGGTTATTTCAACACGTTGGGCATTATAAGTAAAATTATGAATGGTAAAATCTTGGTGTAAATTTGTTTTTTCTGCCAGTAAAAAAGAAGCAGGAGAGTTAGCAATGGGAGTATGAGATAAATCACCAGTGTCACGTTCCATAAAAAAAAGAGTTTGTCCATCACCCAAAATTACAAGCTTAGAAGGAAGGTTATAGTTAAGACGAATTTTTCCTGGTTTTTGGAGGTACAGTTTACCTGTTGTATAGGCCCCATTTTGATCCCACTGCTCGAAATTAGCTTGTAGAGTGTGTAGGGTATTAAGATAGGTTTCAATCTGAGAAAGTTTCACGCTCGATGCTTTAATATGGGGGGCATTAATGGTGGCAAAAAGAGAAATAAAAATTAAAAAAGTTTTTATTTTAAATGGGAACATTTTGAATCCTTTAAAAAAATGGTTATTCATCCAAGAGAACTTCGCGTTTTCCCACATGATTGGCAGAGCTAATAACACCAGCAGCCTCCATTTGCTCAATAATGCGTGCCGCGCGATTATATCCAATTTGAAGACGTCGCTGAACATAGCTCGTTGAGGCTTTACGGTCGGTCCTCACTATGGTGACTGCTTTTTGATACAAATCATCGGCTTCATCATTATTGGATCCTCCACCAGTTTCCATACCAAAATCACTTGACTCGTCACAAACATTGCTTACATAGTCTGGCTTGCCTTGGGTCTTAAGGAAGCTCACTATGCGCTCAACTTCTTCATCACTTACAAACGGTCCATGGATACGTTGAATTCGACCACCAGCCTCCATAAAGAGCATATCTCCTCGACCCAATAGTTGTTCTGCCCCTTGCTCACCTAGAATGGTTCGGCTGTCGAATTTAGAGGTTACTTGAAAGCTTATACGTGTTGGAAAGTTGGCCTTAATGGTTCCAGTGATAACATCAACGGAAGGACGTTGAGTTGCCATAATCACATGAATACCTGCTGCACGTGCCATTTGGGCCAAACGCTGCACTGCGGCTTCAATGTCTTTTCCTGCAACCATCATCAAATCAGCCATCTCATCAACCACAATCACGATATAAGGAAGAGGTTTCATATTGATGGGTTGTTCTTCGAAAATTGGGTGGCCTGTTTCTGCATCAAAGCCCGTTTGAACGGTTCTGGTAATCTCACGACCTTCTTTTTTCGCTTGCTTGAGGGCAGCATTGTAATTTTCGATATTTCTCACACCCAAATGTGACATGCCGCGATATCTATTTTCCATTTCCCGTACAGCCCATTTGAGGGCAAAAATAGCCTTATTAGGCTCGGTCACAACGGGGGTTAATAAATGGGGAATATCATTGTACATGGAAAATTCCAGCATTTTTGGATCAATGAGTATTAAACGACAGGTCTCGGGAGAGTGTCGATAGAGCAAGGAAATAATCATGGCATTAATCCCAACGGATTTACCTGATCCTGTTGTTCCCGCCACAATCATATGGGGCATGCGGGCTAGATCCGTTAGAATGGGAACGCCACTAATATTTTTACCAAGGGCCATATTAAGTTTGGCGTTACTATCATCAAAATCCTTAGATCCTAGAATATCCTGGAGGTAAACAGTTTGACGGGTGTCATTGGGGAGCTCAATGCCAATGAGATTTTGAGCTGGCACAACGGCAATACGGGCAGAAATTGCATGCATGGATCGTGCAATATCATCGGCAAGACCAATGATTCTAGAAGATTTAATGCCTGGTGCTGGCTCTAATTCATAGAGAGTGACAACGGGGCCAGGTTTAGCCCCTATGATTTGACCTTTAACACCGTAATCCTCGAGAACTTGGGAAAGAGCATTTATATTTTTTTCGATTTCTTGCCTTGAAAGTTTTGTTTGTTTGACCATGCTTGGGTCTTGGAGCAGAGATAAATCAGGAAGGGTATAAATAGCATCATCACTCAAAGAAAGAATTTCTGGATTTGACAGTGTTTTTCTAGACGTGCCCTGCTTTACTGTTGAGTGTTCTGGATGTTGAGCTGCGGCAACGATTTCTCCTTCATCAAAGATTTCAGAGCGCAGCATGAGAGACGTATCTTTTGGCGCCACGTGCCCCTTTTTGTTGTCCAACATATCATCATAGGGTGTACGTGTATAAGATAGATCATTCGAATGAGTTGTTGTTGCTGCTTCTTTCGGTTTGAGAGAAGAGAAGGTATGCCATTTTCGGATGAGCCACAGGGTTTTTCGACTCACAAAAAGGACCCATTTCCAAATATATGAACCAATATTACGCCAGTTTTCAAGGGTAAGTGATGTTGCATAGGCGAATAAAAGAAGACTAATAAAAGTAGAAAAAACAGAGATTAATATGAAAGTGGCTTGAAAATTAAAAGAGCTAAGCGTCTTGTAAAGGGGGGTGAAAATCGTTATGCCAACAACGCCATCAAGAGGTGTTTTTAGATAAATTCCCATGGTAGAAAAAGAAAAGTTCATAAAAAAAACTGAAAAAATAAGGCTAATGCTACGTTTTAGGGCGGCTGTCAGCGCACGACCTTGAAAATATAAAACACCCCAAATAAAAATACAATATGCAAAAACATAGGAGGCCTTACCAAGGTATTGCATCATAAAATCAGAAAAAAAAGCGCCTTTTTGACCAAAAAAATTATTTATTTTATCGAGAGACGTTACAACATTCAGGGATGAGTCCGATGGATCATATGAAAAAAGAGATAGGGAAATAAATAATGAAAGGCATATGAATAAAATCCCAACGGCTTCAAAAGATCTAGACCATAAAAAAGTTCGGAAACTTTCAGGAAGGAAATGGGTTTTTCTTTTATTACGTATCATGTCTTTAAAATTCTTTTTTATAGGAGGTTAGAGGCGTTTTCCACCGATGAATTAGAGGGGGTAACGGTCGGTTGCGGACCCGTTTTAACCCAGTCAAAAGGAGCATATTTAAAAATAGGAATTGTCCCAATCATAAGCTCATTATCTTGGGTCGTTATGGAAACTTTATGATAAACAGTTTTTGTGCTGCCATCTTTATTAAAGTCTTCTTTTTTTAAAATACCCATGAAAGAACTTTGAGTGTTTTGAACTGCAATTTTTAAAATAGTGGAAAGGGCAGGGGGGATGACTCCAGATTGATCAAGCATATCCAGTATATCATTAAGACCATAAATATCCATTGCAAAAGCCATAATGGGTTGAAGAGCACCATCAAGGGCAAGGGTGCCGTTGCCGACAATTTTAACCTTTCCCCATTCAATGAGAGCTTCTTTCACATCAATAAGTCCATCGGTTTTATACCACTTGAGAATGGCTTGATCCAAGGGTAAATGACGTTGGATATCACCGTGCATAGAAAAATTAAATCGCACCTGTTTTATGGTTTTGGGCACGTTTGGTAAAAAGCTTTTTGGAAAGGTCAAATTCCTAACATCAAGCCCATAGGTATTGAGAAAAATATCTTTTGGATGAAAGGTTATTTGTAGTATAAGGTCGTCTATTGTTGTTGCCTTTAGGGCAGTGTCAGATGTTAAAAGATAGGAAGAGACGTCACCCAGGTGAACATTCACAAGGCTATAAGGCCGGGCGTTTTGAGGGGGAGCTGCCTTTTCTGGAAATGTTTGAGGGGCTTTTGATATTTCTTCCTCAGACGAGAAAAGTTCTAGGGTTGCTTTGACTCTTTGAGCAGTGAAAAGAATGTCTTCCTTTTCCATATCAGCCAGGGTTGGTTCTCTATCATTGTCCTTTGGGGAGGTGAAAGAAACAGAAATCGTGGGGGCTTTATTTCTTCCTTTCAGGGAAGGATAGGCATAAAGGTGAATTTTTTGAGGGTTAAAAATAGATGCAGAACCATGAATGGTTTCTTGAATTAAAAAAGAAATAGGATAGGGGCCATTAGTTGTAGGCGTTTGGATATAGAGACTATCAATTTCAACATCCAATTGAAATGGAAATCCTTTAACATGGATACTGCCATAATCAACGGTATAATTTTTTTCTTCTAAACGTTGAACCTCTACAAGAAGAGCCGTTTCAACTTTATGGGCAGCCAAAAACCAAACATAGGCATAAACAGCAAAAATGGCCGCTAGGAGGGCAAGAAAAGAGAGCTTTCTTTTATGTGTCATAAGGAACCTTATTCAGAAGTTAATTTATCTGGCGCCAATGCAAGGGAGGCCGTTTCAATGGTATCTTCTAAGTGTCGCATAAATTCATTTTGACTTAAACCAGGTTCGATAAGGGGTAAGTACTCAACTATAATCCGCCCTTTTTTTTTCATAAATCCACGACGTGGCCAGACATAGCCAGAGTTTAAAGCAATGGGCAAAACGGGAACGTTTAATTCTTTGTAAAGGGCGTAAATACCATAGCGGTATTTTCCCACTTTACCAGCTTGGCTACGGGTGCCCTCTGGAAAAATAAATACAGGGCGACCGTCATCTAGGCTTTTACGTGCACCCTCAATTAATTGTGGCATTTGTTTCCCCTTTTTACGATCAATAATAATAGAGCCAGCATTAACGATAACCCTTCCAAAAATAGGGACTTTTGTGAGTTCTTTTTTCATAACAACCGTTGGGTCTTTGATAAAACGGTGGAGGGAAATTGTTTCCCAGGCTGATTGATGTTTACAAGCAACGATGTACTGTCCCCCTTTTGGAACCAGGCCCTTATTTCGAAATTCTACGGTGGTCCCAAAAATAAGACGTAAAAGCCATTTAACGCCAGAACTTGAACATTCTCCAACACGATTAATCCCTTTGTACCCTTTCATATAGCCCGCGAAAAGGCACCAAATGGAAATGATAGACATCCATACAAAGAAGAGGATATTAAAAATAAGGGATTGTAAAAAATGTAAAATGCGCATAATTATCTTTTTAAACTCTCGAAGGGACTATATTTTTTATATAGGCAACCAAGTACTTTGTATACTCTGTTAAATATAAAATAAGATTTTTTTGACTTGAATCCCAGGGTTTTTCAGTTGTGTTTAAAGGGGAAATTGCTTGGGGGATAAATTTGATTTCTGGAAGTTTATTTTGAAATTCCACAAGGGATCTTCTCATATGATAGCTGGACGTGACGAGATGAATCTGAGTTAAAGGCTTCTTTTCTATCCATTTATCAACCCACAGGGTCGAGTATTTTGCGTTTTCTTCGGTGGTGGTCGACTTGTAATCAAGAATGACTTTTTTGAGAGGAACTGATCCCTTGAACCCTGAAATACGTATTAATGATGGTTTCGAAATGTGCGTTAAAACCCCTGATATTAAAAGACAGGGAGCCGTTTGATTTTCAAGAAGTTCCAAACCTTTTTTGATGCGGTTTCGAGCACCCGTTAAGACAATAATAGCGTCTGATTTTTGGGTGGCATTTCGTTGATAAACTTGTTTTTGGCTCAAGGTTTCTGCATCCCATACAAAAATAAAAAACCCACTAACCCAGGTTAAAAAAGATGCGGCGAGAAAAAGAATAAAACGCATTTTTTCACTTTTCTTTTTTAGGTGTATTTAATTTAAAACAAGATAAAGATTGAGCAATAGTTTCAACGTTATGACGCATCATTTTGATATAGGACTCACCAGGTTCACCTTTTGGAGATAGGGCATCGGAATATAAAACGCCCCCAATTTTTGCACCCGTTTCACTAGCAAGTTGTTTAATCAGGTGGGTGTTAGAAATGTTTTCAACAAAAATAGTTTTAATATTTTCTTTTTTAATTTGGATAATGAGCTTTACCATTTCTGCTGCGGAAGGTTCATCAGTTGTAGAAAGGCCTTGGGGAGATAAAAAAGTGACACCGTAAGCTTTTTCAAAATAATTAAAAGCATCATGTGCCGTAATCACTTTACATTTTTTTTTGGGGATGGTTTTAAATTGTTGCCGAATCCAAATATCTAGTTCTTTAAGTTCTTTTAGATAAAGGGTTGCATTATTTTCGTAGTTTTTTTTATGCTGGGGATCATTTCTAATGAGCGCCTCACGAATATTTTTCACCCAGGTCATAACATGCCGTACATTGCTCCAAACATGGGGGTCTGGCACGGGCTTCCCACCAAAATAAGGGGCCATCATTTTATGGGGTTCAATATTTTTTGAAGCAACGGCTACGTCTTTTTTATATCCAGTGGCATCTATCATGCGTTTAAACCAAGTCTCGAACATCAGCCCATTAATAATAATTAAATCAGCCTTTGATATTAGTCTTCCATCATTGGGGGTGGGGTTATAAACATGGGTATCTTCATTGGGACCGACAATAGATTTATGGTCAATAAAATCACCGCCAACTGTTTTAACCACATCTCCTAGGATGCTAAAACTTGAAACCACTTTCAATTTCCCATGGGCATGGGAGCTAATCAAAATAAAAACACAAAAAAGGGAAATAATTATTTTTCTTATCATGAAGCAAAAACCTTTTGTCGAATGCTCCCGTATTTTCCAATAAGTAGGGAAATAATATAAAACACACCCGCCACAAGGATTATGGCAGGGCCGCTGGAAAGTTCATAGTGGTGTGAGAGAAGCAATCCAATGTATCCAGAAAGAAAGGCAAAAATAAATGCAATGATGAAAATACTGCCCACTTCGCGGCCCCAAAAACGCGCCGCCACCGCAGGTAACATCATGATACCAAGGGCCATCATTGTCCCCAATGCCTGAAAAGCCGCAATCATATTTAAAACAACAAGCATCATGAATATGACATGATAGAAGGCACCGCTAACCCCAAGGGATTTCATAAACACAGGGTCATAACACTCAATCAAAAGGGGGCGGTAAATAAAACTAAACAATATAAGGGTAAAAGTAGTGATGGTGGCAATGAGAAAAAGTGCGTCAGTTGTGATGCCAAGAGCTTGTCCAAAAAGAATATTTAAGAGGTCAACATTTTTGCCAAATACGGAAACGATGACCGCACCTGAAGAAAGAGCTATAAGATAAAATCCCACAAAACTTGCGTCCTCTTTTAGAATCGTATGTCTTGTGACAAGGGTTGCGATAAAAGCCACAAAAAGACCTGCAATAAACCCTCCAGCAGCCATAATAGGAAGGGAAAGTCCTGCAAAAACATACCCAATGGCAACTCCTGGAAGAATGGAGTGAGATAGGGCGTCGCCCATGAGACTCATGCGGCGTAAAACAAGCAAAACTCCAATGAGGGAGCACCCAAGGGCAAGTGTAAAACAAGCAGCCAGG
>JAJRPZ010000022.1 GCA_024280495.1 Alphaproteobacteria bacterium | reverse complement strand
TAGGCCATGGCTGCAATTGTTGGCATTTTGGCAACCAAGCGATGGGAGGCTAGTTGACGTTGATCAGGGTCATTAATATCTAGGGAGTCATGGTAAAATGCAGATAAAGCACCCACAACGGCAACCATAATAGCCATGGGATGTGCATCACGCCTAAAACCGCGGTAAAAATGAGCCATTTGCTCATGTAACATAGTATGATTGGTGATGGTATTACGAAATTCAGCTTGTTGAGCCTTGGTGGGTAATTCACCTTCCATGAGTAAGTAACAAACATCAAGGTAATTACTTTTCGTGGCAAGTTCTTGAATGTCATATCCACGGTGCAGCAACACACCTTTTTCTCCATCAATAAAAGTGATTTGAGATTCACAACTGGCCGTGGAAGTAAAACCAGGATCATAGGTGAAAATGCTATGATCTGCATACAAACGACGGACATCCACAACGGAGGGCCCCATGGAAGCATGCATAACGGGCAGAGTTATTGTTTTTGTTTTATTGCCATCTTGCACTTTCAAATTAACCTCACGTGTATTTTGGTTTTCTGCTGCATTACTCATGTTTAACCTTCCTGTTTATTTTATGCATTTTCAATGGTTTCATATCTCCATGAAATGTATTAACAAATCGTATAAAAATTCACCTATAGCTAATCATTTTTATGTTTACACTTTGTTACTATGCTCCTTGGCTATAAGTATAGCCGTCGTCCCTTACGTCTCGTGTAAACAAAAAGCTAATCAACTATAATAGTCTATTATAAATTTAGGGCGGATTTAAGGCGATCCATGGTTTCTTTTTGTCCGAGAGTTGCCATGAGATCAAAAACACCTGGAGAGACAGATCGACCGCTTATAGCAGCACGCAACGGGCCAGCAACTTTCCCGAATTTAAGACCTTGGCGTTCGGCCAATTCTCTCAATGCAGCCTCAAGAGTTTCTTGATCCCAACAAGAAATGATATCAATATTTTCATATACAAATTTTAGAACTGTTTGTGCATCTTCTGTTGAGAGTTGTTTTTTTGGTTTGTCTTCTAGAACAAAGGGGTTTTGCGTCAAATAAACGGAAGCACCCTCTGCTAATATATGTAAATCTTTCGCACGTTCTTTTAAGGGGGCCATGCCCTTTGTGATTTTTTCTACTTCACTTCTTTCCAACTCCCGATTTTGTTTTTTTTCCATCAGAGGTTGAATCAAAGACATTAACGCGTCATTGTTTTTTTCTCGTAGATAGTGTGCATTTAAACTGAGGAGTTTCTCCATATCAAAACGTGCTGGAGATTTTCCAATATGTTTCGTTGAAAACCATTCTATGGCTTGATTTCGAGGAATGATTTCATCATCACCGTGACTCCACCCCAACCGAAGAAGATAGTTACAAAGGGCTTCTGGTAAAATCCCCATATCTCGGTAAGCATCGGCCCCCAATGCCCCATGGCGCTTGGAGAGCTTTGCACCATCGGCCCCATGAATCAATGGCACATGAGAAAGCTTTGGCATTTCCCACCCAAAAGCTTGATAAATTTGTTTTTGGCGAAAACTATTCGTGAGGTGATCATCGCCACGCATAATATGTGTTACGCCCATATCATAATCATCGATAACAACAGATAGCATATAGGTTGGTGTTCCATCGGAACGAAGTAAAATTAAATCATCCAACTGATCATTGGCAACGCTGATTTCTCCTTGAACATCATCTTTTAGAGTCGTGACCCCAGATTGGGGCGTTTTTAAACGCACCACTGGGTTAATACCTTCAGGAGCTTCTGACGGATCTCGATCCCGCCAGCGACCGTCATATCCTGGAGGACGTTTTTCATTTCTCGCCTTTTCTCGCATAGCTTCTAATTCTTCTGGGGACGCATAACAATGATATGCTTTTCCTTCAGATAATAGCTTTTCGACCATTTCCTTATGGTGGGACGCTCTTGAAAATTGATAAACAATATCTCCATCATGCTCGAGCCCCAACCAAGAGAGGCTATCTAAGATGGCGTCAACTGCCTCGGGGGTTGAGCGTTTTTGGTCGGTATCTTCAATGCGTAGCAAGAATTTTCCACCTTTATTTTTGGCAAGTAAGTAATTAAATAAAGCGGTTCTGGCGCCGCCAATGTGGAGAAAACCAGTGGGGGAAGGTGCAAAACGGGTGACAATGGACATATTATAAGACAAACTCATGGTATTAAGGTTAATACTAAGATAAATGAGAGCGCTATTTCATACAAGCCCAGAAAGCTCATCAATAAACTTGTGATCAGAATAGCTCAAAAATTAGAGGGGGAAGAAGCACACTTTTTTTATTGGGCGCCTGTATTTTTTGGCTTGGGTATTGTTTTTTATTTTTTTCTTCCTCAAGAACCAAGTTTAAAAATAACTTTATGGAGTGTTGGCACCACCTTAGCCTTTAGTTTTTATCTCTGGCATCTGGCTAAGCGTACAGATCTTCTGTGGTATCGACGTATAGGGTATGCTCTCGCACTCATAGCCCTTGGTTTTTTCAATATTAAATACAAAACAGACCGCCTTTCAACGCCGCAACTTTTAGGTCAAATCGGCTACAGTAAATTCGAGGGGACAATCGAAAATATCCAACGACTTCCCAGAGGCACCCGAGTCATCCTTGAAGATGTTACCTTTACGAAAAAAATGCGTAAATATTTACCTATTCCAACAAAAATTCGTCTAACACTCAAAGGACGCCTACAGCCAGATTCTCTCTTAATGCCAGGACAACGCGTCCATGCCATTGGATCTCTTCGGCCTCCCAGCCCCCCCATAACCCCTGGTAGTTATGACTTTAGGCAACGTGCTTATTTCCAAGGCATTGGCGCCGTTGGGTATGCCCTTGCGCCACTGGAATTAATTAAAAAACCCAGTAATATTAAAAAGAAATCTTTCGTCACAAAAATTCGTCATGGCATCGCCAAATTTAGAACAAAACTCACCGATCTCATGAGGAAAAACATTCCAGGGCAAAGCGGCGCCATTATGGCAGCCCTTGTGACAGGTGATCGTTCTGGAATCAAAGAAAAAACACGACAAGCCTTTGCCGATCCTGGTATTGCACATATTTTGGCTATTTCAGGATTGCACCTGAGCCTTGTGGCTGGTCTTATATTTCTCCTCATACGAGGGGTTTTGAGTTTCATTCCCTTTTTAAGCCTTAACTATAATATAAAAAAAATAGCAGCGGGTATCGCCCTCTTATTCACGTTAGCTTACCTGATTGTCAGTGGCATGACCATTCCTGCTCAACGTGCCTTTATTATGACGGGCCTTATTCTTTTAGCCGTCATGGTGGACCGCATTGCATTGACCTTGCGTAATGTTTCTTTGGCTGCTCTTCTTGTGCTTATTTTTATTCCCGATGCCCTTATGGGACCCAGTTTTCAGTTATCTTTTGCTGCCGTGATTGCCCTTGTGGCTTTTTATGAAAAAACAAATCGATGGCTGAGTTTTTCCTATGCCAAAGCTGGGGATTCAAGGTTTCCTTTATTGCGAAAGGGATCCATTTATATAACAACTCTTTTAATTTCCAGCCTCTTAGCGACCCTCGCCACCATGCCATTTACGATTTTTACCTTTAATCGTTTTTCCCTGGTGGCCCTTGTTACGAATCTTATGGCTATCCCCCTTATGTCTTTTGTTTTAATGCCTCTCATTGTTTTAAGTCTCTTGCTAACTATTGTTTTTGGTCCCCTTGCCTTAACTTTTTTATCTTCCCCACTCAGCCTTTCTCTTGAGGGGCTTCAGCATCTTTCTTTTTGGGGGCAAAGCCTTCCTGGTGCCATTATTCTTGTTCCTGCCATTCCAGTTTTTTTAAAAGTTCTTTGTATTTTAGGGCTTATTTGGATGGCTTTCATGCAAACCAGTTGGCGTTTTTATGGTCTTATCCCCATAAGCCTTTCAGTTTTTCTTCTGCTTTTTGTCAAGCAACCAGATGTTTTCATCCCCCAAGACCAAAATCTTATGGGATTTTATGATCAACAAACAAAAAAGGCCTGGACCAACACCAATCAATCAGGACGCTTTGCTAGAAAATCTTGGCTCCAACAAATAGCTCTGAAAAATCATACTAAAATTAGTGACAAAAATAGAAATCCTAATTTTAGAAAAATCGATGCTGATTGTTACCATATTGCCTGTAAAAATTGTTTTATTGATATCAATCACACTTCAAGAAAAAGATGGCGACGAAAGGTTAATTATATTTTCTTAAATCTTAGAAAAAATGGAGAAAGCATCGATATAACGCCCCTTGATTTCAGGAAAAAAGGCGGGCATTTTATTTTTATCGATAAAACAAAAATTCAAATAAAAACAGTCAAGCAAACCCTTGGTAACCGCCCTTGGAGTCTTTGGTACAAAAAATAATTATAAATTTCTGCCCGTGTTTTTTAGGGTACGCCCTAAAGGGAGTTGTATTTTTTCAAAAGATCCGTTGTAGAAAATCCTTTTTCAAAGGGGATTACAATGGTATTACCACCAACGTGGGCGGCTTGACGCATTTTATTATGATATTGTGGATCTCCTTCTGTCATGGCGATAACAGTGGGATATATTGCTTCAACAAGTTGAAAATAATCTTTATCTGTTTTGAACGTGGGCAATAATATGACGTCATCAACAAAGGAAAGTGATTCTAATATTTCAGCCCGTTGTTGTTGACTATGAAAAACCTGACGGTCTTTTGTCAGCACTATTGTTTCGTCGCCCTCAAGGGCAATCACAAGATGATTTCCCAAAGTCGATGCTTTTTTTAAAAAAGAAATATGACCGTAGTGTAAAACGTCGAAACATCCACCGACTAAGATAGTTTTCTGTTTGGGGGATATCCTTTTTTTAATTTTTTTTGAATCATATGGAATAATCATATTAATTAATAATCACGATATAAACAAAAATCTATAAGATCCAATAGATTTTTCTTTAAAGGGCTCTCATCAAAAAAATCAAGGGATTTTTTAGCTTTTTCTGCATAAAAACCTGCTTTTTCATGACAAATTTTAAGAGTATTATGTTTTAGAATATAGGATTGTGCTTGTGTGAAATCTACCTCAAAAGAGTCTTTTTTATTTCTAAGATCAAAGGCATGCTGCCAGAATTCTTTCTCATTATTAGATCCTTTTCCATAAGCACAGATCACAGGAAGGGTCACTTTTTTTTCCCGAAAATCATCCCCAATATTTTTACCAAAGGTCTGAGCACAAGAGCCATAATCTAAAATATCATCAATGATTTGAAAACATATCCCAAGGGCAGATCCATAATTTTTTAAAGCTTGAGTCCTGGCATCGGATTCATTATCAGAAATAAGAGAGCCAACTTCGCATGCAGATTCAAAAAGTGTTGCTGTTTTTGAGGCTATGATTTCTAGATAACGTTCTTCATGCATATCCAAATTACCATGGTCCATAAGTTGCATTACTTCACCCTCAGCCAATACTGCGGAAGCTCTTGATAAACTTTCTAAGGCTGTTAAAGACCCCGTTTTGACCATCAATTGAAAAGCTCTTGAAAATAAAAAATCACCAACTAAAACGCTTGCTTGATTGCCGAATAGGGCATTGGCAGAGGGGTTCCCACGGCGCACAAGACTTTCATCCACCACATCATCATGAAGCAACGTTGCTGTGTGAATAAACTCGACGGCAGCCGCCAATTGAATGTGTGCCTTGTTTGGACCATCGTACCCACAAAGTTTAGCTGCTGCCAAAGTTAAAAGAGGGCGCACACGTTTACCACCAGAAGAAATAAGATGAGCAGAAAGTTGAGGAATCAAATCAATTTCGCTCTGCATTTCTTGGAGAATTACCTGATTTACAGACTCAAAATCATGACTAACTAGCTTGGTCAATGCGACCAACGGATTTTCATTATTTTTTTTTGGCATATCAATTATTTTAGGGGCTAAACCCATATGGATACTCTTTTATGTTTATTAAAAATGTTTACTAAAAAAATGTCTCTAGAATGTTATTCATAATGCCTTATATTATAAGAAAAATAAATGAGTATTTACCTTTCCCATGAACCAACCCCCTTTGATTCAAAATAAAACAAACACAATTCTTGGCGGTAAAATACAACTCATACAGCCCATCACAGGTTATAGAGCCTCTATTGATTCTATTTTTCTAGGCGCAAGTGTTGAGCAAAAGCGCGCGGCCAAATCTCAAACCCTTTTAGATATCGGAACGGGATCTGGAGCAGCGCTTCTCGCAGCAGCTCATCGCCTTAAAAACATCAAAGGAATTGGCCTAGAATTTCAACGTGATATGGTGAGGTTAGCGGTTCAAAATATAAAAAATAATAACTTTCAAAATCGTTTAGAAGCCATGCAAGGGGACCTGCTTTTACCGCCCCCACGCCTTGCTGCCAGTTCTTTTGATCATGTTATGGCCAACCCTCCCTATTATGAAAGCGAGATATCCGTTGAATCTCCTTTTGAAAGCAAAGCAACTTCTAATCATGATAAAGGTATTACTTTAAATAGTTGGATTGATTTTGCTTATAAAATGGTCAAACCAAGAGGGTATGTGCATTTTGTTTTTACAACAGCAAGATTAGATGACCTGATAAATGCCCTTTATGGAGGTTTTGGAGACATAACGATTTTTCCCCTTTGGCAAAAAAAAAATCGTGAGTCTAAACGTGTCATCGTACGCGCTCGTAAAAATGTTCAATCACCGTCAAAAATTTTACCTGGAATTTTAGTTCATGAGGAAAATGGGGATTACACCCAAGAATCTCAAGATATTCTTACAAATTCTAAAGGCCTTAATTGGGGGTGTTAACGTCCCTATTTCCCCTCAATCAATTTTGATTCTTTTTTGATTTTTGTATTTATTTTGAGTTTTTGGGGTTTAAGAGCTTCGGGAATTTCACGTTCCATTGTAACGCACAACATGCCATTTTCAAGTTCTACTCCTAAAATTGCCATGTGATCTGCAAGGCGAAATTGCAATTGAAAAGACCTCTCGGCAATGCCTTTATAAAGGTAGGTGTGATCAGAGTTGTCTTTTTCAGCTTTTCTAGTCATGCGCCCTTCTATGTTTAGCACATGATTATGTTTTGTAATGTCAAGGTCATCTTCCCGAAAGCCTGCAACGGCAATGGTAATGCGGTATAATTCCTCGGCAAGTTTTTCGATATTATAGGGAGGGTATTGATTGGGTTTGCGATTAGCATCAGCTATGCCATCTAGCATATCAACAATCTCATCAAATCCGATGGTAGATCTAAAAAAGGGTTGCAAGTCGAAACGTGACATATTCTTCTCCTTATCCTCAATTGAGCAATAATATTTAAGAAATAAAAACCTTCTTTGAAGCATTTTTATACTCTTATTTTAGGTATATAATATCCATATGTCAAATTAGTCATAGAAAACTCTAAATAATTTACTATGCTAACAACGTCGGATTTTATATAAATAGTCATTTCAAAACCCGAAAAAACATTAAGTTTTTGTAAGGTCTTATAATACTGCTTTCATACCAGCTCTAATAAATGAAGCGGCTTCTTCAGCATCGCCCCAACGAATAATTTTCACCCATTTATTCGATTCAAGGTCTTTGTAGCGTTCAAAAAAGTGCGTTATTTGGTCCAAAACAATTTGTGGAATATCTGTGTGGTTTTTTACATCTTTATGGTAGGGAAAGAGCTTATCTACTGGAACCATCAATATTTTTTCATCCTGGCCAGATTCATCTTCCATAACCAAAACGCCCACGGGGCGCGCCCGCACAACACATCCTGGAATTAGAGTTGATTTTGTCAATACAAGAGCATCAACGGGATCACCATCATCAGAAAGTGTGTGGGGGATAAAGCCATAATTTGCTGGGTACAGCATCGATGTATGCAACATACGATCTACGAATAATGCTCCTGATTCCTTATCCAATTCGTATTTAACAGGTTCTCCTCCAGCAGCTATTTCAATAATAACATTACAATCCCAAGGTGCATTTTCACCAACTTTAATTTTATCAACATTCATTTTTCTTAACTTTCATAATTGTTTTTATGGTCTTAGCATAAGGGAAAAATGTAGAGATTTCAATTGTGGATAAATGGAATCATAGGCATTCCAAAAAAATTCTAGACGTCGTCTATTATTATTTATAAATAGCATCTGCTGATTGAATGAGGTCTTGAGTAAAAATAATCCCCAAATTATGTGCTGTTTTTTCATTGAGGTTAATTTTTAGATTAGTGGGCATAGCCATTGGGATATCTCCTGGATCTGTGCCGTTCAAGATCTGACAAACTTGCATGCCGACTTGTTGGCCTGTTTGATAATAATCAATGCCTTTCATACCAAGTGCACCGCGCTTTACCAACATAACGTCTGAAGCAAAAACAGGAATGTTCTTATTTGTGGCAGATCGGACCAGTGATTCAAAGCTGCTGGCAATTAAATTATCATTGGCAATGAAAATTGCGTCAGCTTGCCCAGAGATTTTTGCGACGGCTTGATTAATTTCTGCAGCTTTTGTAACTGCAACGGGTAAAAGGTTAAGGGAGAGTTTCTCAAATACACCTCGGAGCACTAAAAGGGCTGCCCTCGAATTATCTTCACTGGGATTATATAAAACTGCAATAGTGCGCACATGAGGTAAAATTTGTTTTACAAAATTTATTTGGTCATTAAAGGGGGGCATGTCCGTGACCCCCGTTACCTTTTGGCCCTTAATTTGGGCTGCTTCTGGGTCGGTAATTGCACCAAACACAATAGGAGTATGACCACGAACGGCACTGAGGATGCTTTGGGCTGAAAGAGTCGAAATAGCCACAATTACATCGGGCCTATGGGACGCGTGTTTTTGGGCAATTTGACGTGCGACAAGGGCGTTGGCACTAGCATTGGAAAATTCGAATGATACATCAAATTCATTTTTTGCACAATTTTCAATGGCATTAACGGCGCCGTCACGAACAGCGTTCAATGCATCATGGGAAACGAACTGGGTTATGACTACAGTAACTTTTTTGAGGTTATTTTTCTTGATAAGTGCAGGCTCTGATGCATTCGACCCTGAGCCTAGAGCGAAAAAAATTATAGCTATTAAAATAAAAAGAGAGTGTGAAATTTGACGGATCATTCATGCCAAAGGGGTTATACTTAAATTATATCTTAATATTTATCATGCCTGTTTTCCAAGCTATTGCCTATACTTTTTTAAAATTTCATTGGTAATATTTTCTTGAAGACTATTTTGAGTGAGTCTATTTTTAAGAAAGTTAGTATCTAGGGAGGATAAAGGTTGTTCTTGTGTCATACAGCTATAAACATAAGTTTCAACACCGGTTTTTGGATGTACATGACGCTGTAAACATTGACCGCAAATTTCCTTCATCATGCATTGCATAGGACTGTTGACCGTTGCGATTTTTTTATTTTTAGGTCTTAGTTTTTTTGATTTTAGAAGTTTATTGATCTGTCCCATGAATTTTCCATTACCAAAGACCATAAATCGATCAAAATGGTTTAAGTCATTCACTTCCAGTTCATTGATTTCTTTTCCCTCAAAAACAATGACTTTATTAGGGGCCTTTGTTAAAGCTTTCACTAGAAGAGAAACCCCTGGATAAGAGGGCCATTGAGATATTAAACAGATTTCTTCCTTTCGGGGGATGAAAGTGGGAGTACCAAGAGGTCCCATTAAAATAACAGGAGTATTTGGCTTTAAAAAGGCACAAATTCGAGACGTCGCGCCTTGCTCAACAATTTTGAATGTAATGATTCCTGCTGCGGCGTCAATATGGTGGGCAGTTAGAGCAAGACCCTCCATACTCAGGGAGATATTTTTCACTTCAGGAGCGTAGGTTGTGAAATTTTGGAGTCTAAAAAACTGACCTGGTTTATGGTTTTTTGTTGCCATGGGAGCTTTAACCAAAAGCTCAACCTCATGGTCACTTTTACGCTTAACGGAAATAATATGAGCCTGAAAATCATCTCTGAATTTTTTCCAAAAAACCTTGGCTTTTGTTTCGTTACGAGGTTTTGTGCTAGTTAATAATAAATCAATTTCAAGGGCGCCCTTTTTCGCGCTGGCGATGGCCTTAACAACACTTCCTTTATAGGTCGGGTGAAGATCTCCAAAAAAACTGTAATAAGGGTCTACCATGAGAAAATGAGACAATTTGGAGGGTTTATAGTGAATGCCATCCATATTAAAAACTGGAGGATATTCTTTGGCAAGGGTTGTGTTAGGTAAAATACCAGTTGCCATGAATATGCTGCGTGCATGGATATTATGTTTTTTTCCCGTTGAATCTGTGCATAAAACGCCAGAGGCCTCACCATATTTATCCACCTGAATTTTTTGAGGCGTTATATAAGGTGCTATTTTAATTCCCTCCTCAAGGGCTTTTTCTATTTCTTTGACGTTCAAGCGATAGCTTGGTGCCTTTGTCAATGCCTTCCGATATAAAACAGTTGCCCCTCCCCAAGATTGCAAAAGATTTTGAAAATCGGGGCTCTTTTTTGTGCGTTCTTGACGTAATATTTTGGCGTGTTTCACCCAAAGGGTTGCCTTCTCAAAATCAGATTCTGTGAAATTGAGATCATCTATGGAGATATCTAACTCTTCAAGTTGTGATAGGAATTTTTCAACTTGAACTGGATAATAGGCAAGGGCTTCCGTTGCCGTATCAATTGAGGTTAGGCCCCCACCAATGACAATAATAGGGAGGTTAACCTCAAGGTTTGCAAGGGCCTTTTTTTTGTAGGCACCCGTGAGCTGTAGGGCCATGAGAAAATCCGATGCTTGTCTTACTCCTTTGACAAGCATATTCTCAAGGGGAATAATATTGGGTTGTCCTGCACCATTGCAAAGAGCTATATGATCAAAACCATAGTCATATTTTCCTTGTTGGGGGGTGAGAGAACTTCCAAAACGAACCCCCCCCATGATGAGGATTTCTTGAGATCTCTCGAGAATGAGACGAATAAGTTTTAAAAAATTCTTGTCCCACCTGGACGTGATACCGTATTCAGCAACACCTCCAAAACCATCTATGACACGTATTTCGAGATCCTCAAAAAAATGATTAAGATCATGGATAGGTTTTTCTTTGAACACTTTAGGAAATGGTTCAATTTTTGTACCATCAATTCCAATAACTGTATGGCCTTGTTGGGCAAGGGAGTAAGCAAGAGTAAATCCAGCAGGCCCTAATCCAACAACTAATACTTTAGACATAGTTTTTTGTTTTGGTAGAAGGGCCTCAAAGCGAAGGGGGTTCCATAGGGTGAGAAGAGTATAAATTTCGACGCCCCAAGGAAGGGCCAAGACGGATCTAAGAATTTCTGTTTCCACACCAGGAACATCAACAGGGTCTTGTCTTTGAAAGAGACAGGCCGCACTACAATCATTGCAAATTCGATGTCCAGTGGCAGCAACAAGTGGGTTGTCTATTGTGACAACAGCAAGGGCTGCAATGGTCAGACCGTGTCGTTTTAAAGACATCATTTCTGATATTTTCTGATCCAGAGGACAACCAGAAAGATCTCGGCCGAGGGGGTTTTTCTGAATTTTTTTCTCAGTATTATATAACCCTGTTCGACAAGAGTCCTTATTACGCTCATGACAAAGAAGGCAATAGGCAGATTGCCCTTGAGAACTTTCAGGTGATAACCCTTTGTCCGTTAATGAAAACCCTTGGCGTTGACGCTTTATTTTTACGTGACTATCAATTAAATTATCAAAATCAAGGGGCTGTGGCAGGTCAAAAAAATGAGAAGACCCGTGAAATTTTTTATATAAATCTTGCCCATGGGAAGAAGACATTATCCATAGGGCATAGGATTCGGCAGCGTCGAGAGCTTTTTCATTTATTTTTGGGTTTTGGAGCCATTTGAGGATATTTTTAGAAAAATCAAGATCTGAAAAGTTGAAATCATTTCCCAAGAATATCGAAAGATTTTGGCGATATTTTTCACCTGAATTTTCTGAATAATTCACAGGATTTTTTGATAATTTTTTAGAAACTCGCCGTTGGATAAATTGACGTTTAGCTGTCGCAAGGGGAGCATAGGAAAGATTTTTCTGTTGCAGTTTTTGTACGGCAGTTTGAATTTGGAAAAGATCTGCTATAAAATCTTCGAGATATGGAGCCATTTGCAAAAGAAATTCCGACGTAGGGTGTCCTTTTTTGTGTGTTGACTTATATTCTTTATATAAGTTTCCCCCTTGATTCTTTAAAAAAACCTCAAAGGCATTCTGTACTTTCAAAAGTCCAGGACGTGATAGAAGATCAGAAAATGATAACCCAAATTGAAGTTCCAGAATTGCCATGCTAAACTAAATCCAATATTATTGTTGAAGCCTTTTTTAGAGGTTTCCTTTTCTTTCATAACATGGAGATCTTACGTTGGCAAAGCTTAACGAAAACTCAACAACTCTCATAAATCCCCCCCCCCTTCCAACTTATACTGGGGCGGATGTTGCCCATAAAAGAGTGATCCTGCGTGTGGATCTCAACGCTCCCTTTAAGGGGAAAATTATTTTGGATGATAATCGCTTGCGGGCTATTTTACCGACCTTAAAAGATCTGATTGAAAAGAAAGCACGTATTATTTTAATAGCCCATCGAGGACGCCCGAATCTTGAAGGCACTTCTTTTAAATCTGATCTTGAGTTGAGTTTAAAGCCCCTTGTGAAACCTTTGTCTAACTTATTATCTCACCCCATTTTTTTTCAGGAAAATATTCTAGGTGATGAGGTTAAAAAAGAAGTTAACCATCTTAAGGATAGAGAAATTCTTTTATTAGAAAACCTCCGCTTTTATGAGGGTGAAGAAAAAAATGATCTCAATTTTTCAAAAGCACTGGCAGAATTAGGAGAGGTTTTTATTAATGATGCTTTTTCAGTGTCCCACCGTGCCCACGGATCTGTTGTCGGCCTTGCAAAGCTTTTACCAGCTTTTTCTGGACTTTTACTGAATGCGGAAATTAAAAACCTCAATGGTTTTTTTGAAAAAAAATCTGTTCCTCTCATGGCAATTATTGGAGGAGCGAAAATTTCTTCAAAAATTGGTCTTTTAAAGAAACTCGTAACAATGACTGATACCGTTGCAGTTGGCGGTGGTATTGCCAATACATTTCTTTTGGCAAAAGGGTACGATCTTGGAAAATCCCTTGCGGAACCTTCAGAGGTGCAAACAGCACAAAATATCATAGCCCTTGCAAAAGAGCATGATTGCACACTGATTTTACCAACGGATGTCAACGTATCCAAGGATTTAGAACCTTCTTCAGAGGTGATAACAACCTCCGTTAAAGACATTCATCCCTCAAAAAGTATTTTTGATATAGGTCCCAAAACCGTTAAAGAAATTTGTAAAGCTATGGTGAAATCAAAAACCGTTATTTGGAATGGACCCGTTGGGCTTTTTGAACATAAACCCTTTGATCAAGCCAGCATTCAAATAGCACAAACCTTGGCGAAATTTACGAAAAACGGCCATTTGCGGAGTGTTGCTGGTGGTGGTGAAACAATTTCTGTTTTAAAATCTGCCCATGTTGAAAATGATTTTACTTACCTATCAACGGGGGGAGGTGCTTTTCTTGAATACATTGAAGGTCGAAAATTACCAGGTATTCAGGCATTAACCGCTTAGAATGGACTTTTTTGAAAACTATATATTCAAAATTTCTTTGACTAAAGGGAGGGTTAAATTACGTTTCATTTCAAGGGAACGCCTATTTAAAAGGGCCGTTGTGTATTGGACTCCCTCATATGATCGTTCCATATGTTTGATAATATAATTCAAAACATTTTCAGGAATTTTAAGTTGCAGATCTGAAAAACCCTTAATGAGAAGGGCACGCAGTAAGTTGTCGTCGGGGGCTAATATTTCCGTTGCTGGAATACTCTGGAGTCTTGAAGCCAAATCGGGCAGTTCAATATTCCATTGATTACTTGGATATTTAGACGTGAGAAGCAAATATCCTTGGTATTCTTGAATAAGGTTATAAAGGTGGAAAAGACCTTTATGACAGGTGATTCGATCCGCATCATCCACAATTAAAAAAGGATTTTGTGCCACATATTCTTCGAGAAAATCAAGTTTTAAAACGCTATCATCCACAAAGGAAGCACGATTTCCATTGCGCCAAAGGTGAGCAATATGGGTTTTACCACTACCGCTTTGGCCATAAATCAATTGAACACGGTGCTCCCACTGGGGCCAACGCTGCAAAAGAGATATTGCGTCGTCATTACTGGAGGAAATATAAAAATTTTCCCAACGATAAATCGGATCTAAAGAAATATCCAAAGCCATTTGAACAATTTGTGTTTCTGAACCCATTTTGACTTTATGAGGGCGCTCTGGTTCTGTAAAAACAGGCTCTTTTAAGGAGGTGTCTTTGAGGTTTTTCATGTGCTATTTTTTCTTTTCTTTTTGACATCTATTTTTGATTTTTTCTGGGGTGAAATTTCTTGTAAATGGCTGTGATAACGACTCACACCAAATCGTACAAAAACGGCAACAACAGCAGCAAGGGGAATGGCTAAAAGAATACCCAGAAATCCAAAGAGAAACCCCCCGCCTAGGAGTGCAAATATAAGCCATATTGGGTGAAGACCGATTTTACTTCCCACAAGCCGTGGCACTAAAATAAATCCTTCAAAAACATTTCCAAGGCCATAGAGACCAGCAATGAGGATAACCTCACTGTAACCAGTAAATTGAACGAGGGCTACGCCTACTGCTGCCACAAGCCCTGTTAAAAAACCGACATAGGGCATAAATGTCAAAAGACCGCTAATAATACCGACGGTAAAGGCGTAATCAAGGCCAATGATATAAAGGCCCGTTGTGTAATACGCAGCCATCAAAAGGCAAACGGCGGCTTGGCCTCTAAAATAGCCATTTAAAGTTTCATTGAGTTGATCAATAAGATTCATGGTTTTTTTCGTCATGGTTGGTGGAATAAGTTTATGGAGAGTCCCTAAAATAAGAGGCCAATCCCGCAATAAGTAGAAAATAAGTAAGGGCGACAAAATAATCAAGGAAACAATGTTAGCAAGGGCAAGAGTGTTGGTAAAAATTCCTGTCATCAGACTAAGGCTCCATCTGAGCATATTTGAAGCATGGTCCGTGAGGGTAGTTTCAAGGCGCCCAGATATATTTTCAGAAAATTGAGACATAAAAATTTTAATTTGCGGTGTGTAATAGGTCGCAACATCGGTCATATATTTGGGTAAAGTGGTTGTGAGCTTTGTAAGTTCATCCCGTAAAAAGGGTATGGCAATAAAAAGAACACCCACAATAAGAGATAAGGCGCTTAGGACTAATAAAAATGTCGCCGCTGAACGGTTCAATCCCCAATTTTGCAAACGTTCAACAACAGGGTTAAGGGCATATGCAAAAATCAATGCTACCAAAAACGGCATTAAAATGGGGGCAAAAAGGTGGAAAAAAAAGCCTGAAAATCCAAGGCCAATGATGACCCACAGGGATGTTTTTAAAGAAGATTTCTTGATTTTAAAATCAACTAAATCATCCTTAGGGCCTTGTGTCATTTTGGTCGTTGGTGCTACTGAACCATTTTTTGACATAACTTGCACCTGATAAAAAGGTTATTAATCCAGTTAGTATAAACAAAAAAACATTAGTTGTGGGATATATCTGCTCAATGGAAAGTTCTATGAGGATAATTCCCACAAGTAAAAGTTGCATTAAGGTATTGGCTTTACTAATAAAAAGAGGTTTTATTTCAAGGGAAAGATTAAAAAGTTTTACAAGGAGGGCGCCTGAGAGAATTAGAAAATCTCTAAAGACAACAAGAATAACAAGCCAAGAAGGGAGAATCCCTTGCATACCAAGGGTAACATAAACGGCAATAAGGAGGACTTTATCCGCAAGAGGATCAAGATAACGGCCAAGATCCGTTTGACATTTCATGGCACGAGCTAAAAAACCGTCAAGTAAATCAGAAATTCCTGCAATAAAGAAACCCAAAAGGGCATAGCTATAATGCAAATCCACCAAAGCCCATACAACAATTGGCACAAGGAGGAGACGAAAAATGCTGATAAAATTGGGAAGGGTCATCATGGAAACCGTCATTGTGAAAAACCCTTTGGGGTATATAGTTCTGTTGTATTAATAGAGAGGCTGAATTTTCCAGGAAACCCTTCTTGAAAATTAAGGCCATTTCGAGCAAAGGCATTGGCAAGATCTTTTGTTGATAAGGCTGTTCTAATATTAATTTGTGCAGATTTACGTGAAAGTCTGGAAATTCTAAATTTATGAATTTCAGGTATTTTCAATGTATTACGAATTTTTTGCCATTGAACAAAACCTTTAAAAGTTGCCGTTAATTCTATGGTTTGAAGGGCCATGTTTTGCATATTTGCTTTTGAAAAATCCATGTCTTGAACAAGACGGCCAATTTCAAGGGAGGCTGCTTTGAAGGCTTCTTCTGTTGTTGTGCCATTGATAAAAATAGGTTGGCTTGAGAAAATTTGGCGACTTTCCTTGAATATTTTAACGCGCAATTCCATTTCATTATGCTCATATGAAAGACGGCGGAGGGAAGCAAAAATCAACTGATCTTTTTGGTAACGTTTCAACAAAGCCATCACTTTTAGGGCATCCCCTGTCATGAAATCTTCGATGGAGGTCGACATGATATCTTTAATATCGCCAAGGGGGACGAGGACTTTAAAAACATCATTATTTTGATTTTGTTGCCAAAAAGTACGCCAAATATTGGAGGTCCATAACAGAGATTCATCAGGCGTGATGAATGCTGGTACAAAAAGAACGTCACGGATAAAGGGAGAATCCACCTTCATTTTTACAGATTTATTCGAGATTTTTTTTGCGGGGGCTATGGGGCCAACATTATCAGAAAAAATGTGGTCCATGCCAACATCTGAAAATGTAATGGAAAGGGTGCCAATATACCGTTTAGAAAGAATTTTTTCTTTCTCAACTTCGAATGTATCCATGGCATTTTCAAGGGCTGCATCCGATGGCATTCCTCGTTTATCTATATTATAATTAAGGGACGGGGTTGTTTCTATGATTTGTCGAAAAGCTTTGCGCCTGGCCTCTGCAATGGCGAGGTTACGTGCCATGAGACCACTTGTGGATTCAATATCAACCTTGATATTATCAACTTGAATGGTGGCATTTAATTCATTTAACAAAGAAAACAAGAAGGATACAGAGATAAAAAAACAAGTCATGATTGTTCTTAAGTGAAGTCTCATAATAACCTTCCTATTTTTTGAATTGATTATATTAGCCTACCAGTTCAGTTCCGCTGAAAAAGTATGCCATTTCAATGGTTGCATTTTCAAGGGAATCAGAGCCATGAACAGAATTTGCTTCGATGGATTCTGCAAATTCTTTACGAATTGTGCCAACTTCAGCATTTTCTGGATTTGTTGCACCCATAATGTCACGGTAAGCAACAACGGCATTTTCGCCCTCGAGAACTTGGACAACAACAGGTCCTGATATCATAAATTCAACAAGATCGTTAAAAAAAGCACGTTCACTGTGCACTCCATAAAATGTTTCTGCCTGAGCTTTTGACATATGTATGCGTTTTTGTGCGATAATTTTAAGGCCAGATTTCTCGATCAGAGCGTTGATTGCACCCGTTAAATTGCGACGTGTTGCATCTGGTTTTAAAATAGAAAAAGTTTTTTCCATTGTCATGGTGGTATCCTTTATATAATGATGAAAAAGATGATGTAACGCGTCAGCTAGATATTTTGCTTTGCCCATCGTCCTTTTTCATCTTGTTTCCAATAGGTTAAGACGTATCCCTTGGTTTTGTAATATTTCCAGCGGGAGCGCGCCTTTGTAACGGCATCATCATCGTGACCATTAAAAATGTCAAGGCATCTTTTGAAATTTGACATACCCTCAGAATCTGACTCCAATTGAGTGCCATCAACGGTGGCTAGAACTGTTGCTTTGTTTGGATTTTCAATATCCGTTGATAAATAAAGGGGTTGGCGATTTGCTTTAAATTTGTCTCCCTTTGCACTGTGAGGTAAGAACGCAAATGAGCTAAAGGTCCAAAGGAGCTTGTTATAAGAGTCAAGACTTTCAGTAGAGCCCACTTTTAAAACGCTTTTCATACCTGCTTCGTAAACTTTTTCCAATAATTTAGCCACACTTTTTTCAAGGGAGCCTTGAGTTATTTGGTAAAAACTAATTTCGAGGGTAGGACTAGGTGTATCTGACATGTGCTCTTTCTATTTCTTGACCCATAAAATTAGCCAGTTATTTTTTCTTCTTTTGGGGTTGATTCTGGAATTTGCCATGTAAAAAAAGCATCTGCATAAATATCAGAAAGGTCAGCCCCCGAAAGGTAAAAAATACGACGTGCTTTATTCACTTTTGCTTCGCTACCGCACAAGAAAATTTTCCAATCCTTTAAGGAAGGAATTTCCTTTTGAATAAGGGCGCATGCATCACCAAACATTAAATTTTTTAGATTTTTTATTTTATTTTCACACTGAAGGCCTGCTTTATAAAAAACATGGGAATTTTGATCCGTAATGATATTGATTTCTTTTTGAAAATAAAGGTCTTCAGGTTCATTTCCCCAATGGTAAAGGTGGATATTACCCTTATGTCCCGATGAAAGAGCTTCTTGTAATATACCGTAAAGGGGGGCAAGTCCCGTTCCCCAACCCAAGAGCAAAAGATCATTACCTTTAAAAGAAGAACTATAAAAGCAGTCTCCCATGGGGCCAGTAATTTGTGTTGGAGCTTTTATATCACTGCATAACCAACTTGACATTTCCCCTCCAGGGAAAGCTTTAATATGAAGTTCAATTTCAGTGTATTTTTGTTGGTAAGAATTTTTATCATAAATGCTGGCAAGGGAATAGCTTCGGATGGTTTGGTCGGAGGGTCTAATGAGATTTATATATTGACCAGCTTTATAAGGAAAATCTCCCTCAATTTTTAATCGTAGAGCATAAACAGAAGGGGTTAATTTTAGGGTTGATATTATTTCTCCTTGAAATTTCACTCCCAAATCCTCGGCGTCTGTTATTTCAAGATCGGTGGTTGGTTTACAAAGGCAGCTGAGAAAATAACCTTGCTCTTGTTGAGTTGATTTTAATCCTATTTGTGACGTTTTCGGCAAATCATTGGAAGGAGATGCTTTGAGGATACAACTCTGGCACACTCCTTGTTCGCAAGCATGGGAAATAGAATACCCTCCTTCAAGGAGGGCGTTCAAAACAGTTTGATCCTCTTTCAAGGAGAGTTTTTGATTTTTATAAGTTATTTTGGTCATAAATTAACGATTCAAAATGTCTTTACGTGTTGTTTCAGCAACTGCTGCCACTTCTGAGATTAGGGCATCACTGATACCGAGTTCCGACAGTGTTGTGGCTAGATTTTCAACAACGGCATCAAAATGCATGTCGTTCAGACCTTTTGCAACAAGGTGTTTGTGTCCCTCGCGCATATCTTGTCCTGTATACTTGTTAGGACCGCCAAAGGCCATTGTTAAAAATGCTTTCTGCTTGGAGCGCTGTTTGTCCATATCTATGCCGTCAAAAAATTCTGAGATGCGATCATCACTTAAAACTTTTCGATAAAAAATATCAACGGCTGCATCCATTGCAGGGGCCCCACCTAGTTTATCATAGATTGTTTCAGTCATTTTTTTTCCTATTTTTTTGTTTACCACTATTATATTACGCTTTTCAAAGAACGTTTTCTAGGCCTCGTAATGATCTTTGATGAGCTGGTCCAAAAGACGCACACCGTAACCAGTGGCACCCTTGGCAGATGTTGGCAGTTGACGATTATCAATCCAGGCAGTCCCTGCGATATCAAGGTGCGCCCACGGCACATCGTTAACAAAGCGTTCTAGGAATTGAGCTGCAGTGATGCTACCTGCCATGCGACCATTGCTGATGTTTTGCATATCAGCCACAGGGGATTTCAACAATTTATTATAATCTTCGGTCATGGGCAAACGCCACAAAGCATCCCCTGATTTATGGGCAGAATCTTTCAAGCGATCGCAAAGCTCATCGTTATTTGAAAAAAGCCCTCCATGTAAATCCCCAAGGGCAATGGTAATGGCGCCCGTTAGAGTTGCGAGGTTAATCATAAACTGAGGGTTGAATTTTTCTTGTGTGTACCAAAGGGCATCACACAAAACCAAACGTCCTTCGGCATCGGTATTAAGAACCTCAACGGTTTGACCAGACATGGACGTTAAAACATCCCCTGGGCGTATGGCATCGCCATCTGGCATATTTTCAACGAGACCAACGACGGCAACAACATTTACTTTTGCCTTACGGGCAGCCAGAGTTTTCATGAGACCAACAACCGCTGCAGACCCTGCCATATCGTATTTCATTTCATGCATATTCAGGCCTGGCTTAAGGCTGATACCACCCGTATCAAATGTCACTCCCTTACCAACAAAGGCAACGGGTTGCTGGTCAGAAGGCCCCCCATTCCATTTCATGACAACAAGACGTGATTCTTTACGGCTTCCTTGCCCTACACCCAAAAGACACCCCATGCCTAATTTTTTCATGTCTTTTTCATTGAGAACATCAATATCAACATTCAAAGGCTTTAGCTCATCCTTAATTTTATCTGCATAGGATTCAGGATAGATAATATTACAAGGTTCCGTTGCCACTTCACGGCATAAAAACACACCATCAGCTTGGGCTTTTAGGGGAATGAAAGCTTTTTCGGCACTCTCTGGATCTTCGGTAATGACAGTGAGTGTTTCTAGCTGAGGGAGGTCTTCTTCTTTTTGCTTGGTCATATATTTATTAAAATGCCACGAACGAAGCAATGTTCCTGATGCGAGCATAGCAGCGACATCACCTTTACTCAAAGATCCTTCGGAAAGATCGCTGAGGTGGAAAACGGCTTCTTTATCAGGGGTTGCAGCAAGGGCACCATAAATATGACCACCAATGTCTTGAAGGGTTTTTTGAGAAAATCCTTCTTTTTTGCCAAATCCAGCTAAAATAATACGACGAACCTTAAGATCATTTGGCGCAACGATACTTAAAACGTCTCCAATTTTTCCCTTGAAGTGATTGGTGTCCATGGCGGTTTTTAAAAGACCATGGGTCGTATCATTCAAAAATTGCGCCGCAGAACTAAGTTCTTTGCCAGAAAAAACGCCCACAACAATAGCAACATCAGTGTTTGTTGCTTCTTTAAGAAATTGAACCTTGAGGTTTTTCATTGTCATAGTGAGTCTCTCCTAGTGTTATGTTGGTTAATGCGTCCTCTATTCTGATCAAAAATAAGCTTTTTGTAAATGCTGGTTCTTTATAAAACTTGAGTTTTTGAGCCTAGGTGCGTATTGTGAGGTGAATTTATAGGATTATTTCATTTGACACATTCAGACCACGCGCCTCACAACATTCCTTCTCCCGAGGCTCTCGTTGATTTTTTACGAACCAATAGCGAAAAAACAGGGCGCCCAGAAACTTTGCGTCGCGATATTGCAAAATTCTTTCATATCAAGGGAGAAACAGCACGCCGTCGCCTAAAACAATTGCTCTCAGAGATGGTGCATCAAGAAACTCTACTGAAAAAAGGAAAGTCTTATTGGGTTTCCGGTGACGCGCCTGCTGAAAAAAATTCCATAGAAAAAAAGATTGTTTCTAAAATAGACACCCCTGGGGTTACCCTTGAGAAGCCCGCCGATAACTCAGTGATTTTGGGTATTCTTCAAAGGGAAAAGCGGCGTACATTGCTGGCACCTTTGGATCGTAAAGACCGCACCCTTTATGTTGTTGATGAAAAATCCATCAAGAATTTAAAGGCTGAACTTGGAGATTATGTAAAAGCCTATATCTCCAAAGGTCGTGCGAAATCCTCTGATGGAAAAAGATTAAAAGATGCAAAAGGTCTCGTGATTTTAAAGGAAGTCCTGTCAACAAGAGAAGGGCTCGTTCGTCAATTATCGATGCTTGCCATTAAACGTTATGAAATTCCTGACAGTTTTCCAGAGTCAGTTATTGATCAAAGCGAAAAGGCAATTCTTCCAACGGAACTTGAGAGGCGTACTGATTTACGTGATATTCCTCTCGTGACCATTGATGATATGGATGCACGTGATCATGATGATGCGGTTTATGCGGAACCCGATACAGATGAAAGGAACAAAGGAGGATGGCGTTTGCTTGTGGCCATTGCCGATGTATCCTATTTTGTCACGCCAGGGTCAGCCCTTGATAAAGAAGCCATTACCCGTGGAAATTCGACTTATTTTCCAGATCGGGTTGTGCCCATGTTACCAGAACGTCTCTCCAATGATCTTTGTTCGTTACGTCCCCATGAAGATCGTCCTTGTTTGGCCGTTTGGATGCGTATTTCTAAATCAGGTAAATTGCTATCCCAAGATTTCTTTAGAGGATTAATGCGTTCCCACGGTAAATTAACTTATATCGGCGTTCAAAATTACCATGATAAAAAAGAGGGGCATGGATTTCCAGAAGGATTTGATACTAATTATATTGATGCCCTATTTGGCGCTTATGGGGTTTTGAAAAAAGCCCGTGAAAAACGAGGTACCCTCGAAATCGAATTGCCAGAGCAACGTATTTTTCTAACGGATAAAGGTGGTATTGATAAAATAGAACCACGCCCCCGCTTAGAAACCCATCAGTTAATCGAAGAATTCATGGTCCTGGCCAATGTATCTGCTGCAAAATTCATCACTGATAAAAAAAAACCTTGCTTATTTCGAGTTCACGAATCTCCTGCAGAAGAGCGAACTGATGAGTTGGGGCAATACCTTAAAATACAAAATTTGCCCGCGTCTCTCCCCAAGGGAAATATTATTACCCCCCTCAATTTCACTCAAATTTTAAGAAATGTCGTGGCGCATCCTTTGTATCCCGTGATTAATCAAATGGTACTGCGTTGCCAAAGCCGTGCCGAATATCAACCAGAAAATCTAGGGCATTTTGGCTTAAACCTCACACACTATGCCCATTTTACGTCGCCCATTAGACGCTATGCTGATTTACTTGTGCATCGTGCTATCTGTTCTATCATTGATAAAAAACCTGAAGAATATCCCTATACCCATGAAACTCTCAGTGATATTGGCAAGCAAATCTCTGAATGTGAACGTAGATCCACAAAGGCTGAACGAGAGACCATTGATCGATATGTTGCCATGCATTTGGAAGATAGATTTGGTGAAACATTTAAAGCAGTGGTCAGTGGCATGACGGAATTTGCTATTTTCCTAACGTTGTCTGAAACCAAATCCGATGGTATTTTACCCTTGCGTAATTTGAATGGTGACTATTTTACCTATGATTCTAAAACTCAGAGTTTTTATGGTAGACGCTCTCATGTGCGCTTGAATTTAGGGGATGAAATTGATGTCACCCTTGAATTTTCCAATCCTATCTCTGGTAGTGTCGTATTTTCATCGGACCTTGGAAAAGGAGATCGTGACGGCAGCAAGCATCCTTATAAACGACCTGTTTTTAAAAGAAATGCTGACAATCCACCCAAGAAAGCAGAACGCCGTTTCGAGCGGGCTCAAGGACAATTCAAAGGTGAGGAAAATAAGGCGCCTAATATTAAGAAAAAAGCCTCTGAATTTGGTGTTAAAACACGTGTATTTCAGAGACCCAAGATTTAAATATACAAGAGTCGCCCCTAGCCAAGGGATAGACAAGGCTGGGGAGGGGCTTTTAATCCCTTTTTAGATAATCAATACCTTCTTCTTTTAGATAGTCCTCATAGGATCCCAAGTGATCATTGAGGCCTTTTGTTGTGAGTGCAATAACCCTAGAAGTGACTTTATTTACAATATGACGGTTGTGACTCACTAAAATCAGAGTACCTTCATAGGCTTTAAGGGCCTTGATTAACGCTTCGACGGCTTCGAGGTCCATATGGTTGGTGGGTTCATCAAGGATGAGGAGATTTCTTTTTTCAAGCATCACGCGGGCCAGTAGTAAACGTGCTGCTTCCCCCCCACTCAAAGTCAAAATATTTTTATCAACATCATCCTTGGAGAAAAGAACCTGTCCCAATGCTGACCGTACTTGGCTGGATGTCACACTGGGAACTGCGCCCGTTAACCAATTTAAAACAGACGTGCTTTCCGTTAGGGTTTCATGATGGTCTTGTGCGAAATAAGACGGTGCGGCGGCGTGCCCCCACTCAAAAGTGCCTTGATCAGGGGTAATTTTATCCATTAAAATCTTAAGGAGTGTTGATTTACCAACACCATTTGGTCCAATAAGAGCGATTTTCTCACCACGTTGCACGGCGAATGTTACTTTGCTGAGAACTTGTTTGTCACTATATGACATATGGATATCGCGCACTGTCAAAACTGTTTTTCCGCTGGGGCGCTCTTGCTCAAACCTAAATCCAGGCGTAAGTCTGGATGACTCTTTGATTTCGGCAACTTCTACTTTTTCAATCATGCGCATGCGGGATTGTGCTTGCTTAGCCTTAGAAGCCTTTGCCTTGAAACGATCTACAAAGCTTTGCATTTTTGCAATTTTTCGTTCTGCTGTTAATTTTTCATGTTCCATTTGATCGGCTTTTGCCGTTTTTTGCTGGAGAAATTTTGTATAATTTCCAGTATAAGGAATGACCTCACCATAATCAATATCGAGGATATGGGTCGATAAATTATTCAAAAAATCTTGGTCATGGGAAATAAAGACCAATACCCCTTGGAAAGTGTCCACTAAATAGGATTCAAGCCATGCAATGGACCTGATATCCAAGTGATTGGTTGGTTCGTCAAGCAAAAGAACATCAGGATTATTAAATAATGATTGTGCTAAAAGAACTCGAAGCTTATATCCTCCGCTAAGGGTGCTGAGAGGTTGTTCATGAACTTTTTCTGGAATGCCAAGTCCTTCAAGTAAGTCAGCAGCAAATGTCTCTGCTGTATATCCATCATTTATCATAATGGTTTCTTCTAGTTCCCCTAAACGACACCCCGTTTCATCATTCCAGACATCATTTTTGATAAGTATTTCTTTTTCAACAAGGGCTTCCCACAATGGAGGTTTTCCGCGTATCACTGCATCAAGTATGCGATCGCCTTCATAGTTTTCGAGATCCTGACGTAGCCACCCAAGAGTTGCACCGCGATGTAAGGTTATTTCTCCCAGAGTCGGTTGATCTTCACCAGCGACAAGTTTCAATAGTGTGGATTTCCCTGCGCCATTGGCCCCCACTAATCCATAACGATTACCTTTATTTAAATTCAAAGTCACATCGTCGAATAGCAAACGTGTCCCAAAGGCCATAGAAAGATTTTTTAATGATAACATAATAGAGTCTTTTCAATAAAACAGAGTAAAACTAGAAGAAAATAACATATTTAAGGTCAAAAATGTAAAATATTATGGTGCCCTTCGTATATGAAAAGGCCTCATTTGGATGGGGTATCCAAAAAGACTGAGCCTCCTCATTCAAGTTTTTTGGCACCCCTCCACTTTTTTTGGTCAGGCTTAAATATACTTAGCTACCAAATATAAGTATCTAGGAATCCCTTAGTAAGATAATTAACAAGAGGTGTTTGTCTGTTGATTTGTCCTTTTTGAATAATTCTTATATTTTCAATTCCTGAGATACCTTGGTGGTATGAACTTCTACGCCTTAGCCCTGTAAAAATGTTAGCTAATCATTTTTTCCATTGTCTTTTTTCTGCTTTATTGCCACAATCCCAATATTATAATAATGCAACCTAACTCCATATAGATTCCGAGAGACAATGATTCATATTACTTTCCCAGACGGCAAAAAAAAGCAATTTGATTCCCCAATTAGCGGGTTCGATATTGCAATGGATATCAGTAAAGGCCTCGCGAAAGAGTCCGTTGCCATTAAGGTAAATGGTGATATGTGGGATCTAATCCGCCCCATCGATCGAGATGCCACTATTTCCCTTGTCACAAAAAAAGACGATGAGGCCCTTGAAATCATTCGCCATGATGCAGCTCACTTGATGGCCCAAGCCGTTCAAGAACTCTACCCAGAGACTCAAGTTACCATCGGCCCTGCCATTGAAAATGGATTTTATTACGATTTTTTTCGTGAGAAGAGTTTTACTCCCGAAGATCTTGAGCTTATCGAAAAAAAAATGCGTCACCTAGTGGATCAAAATATCGAAATTGTTCGTGAGGAATGGGACAGAGACAAAGCCATCGATTTTTTCAAAGAAATTGGTGAAGATTATAAAGCAGAAATTATTTCTGATATTCCTGCTGGAGAAACCATAACTTTGTATCGTCAAGGAGATTTTATTGACCTTTGTCGCGGACCTCATTTACCTTCTACTTCTAAAATAGGAAAGGCCTTTAAGCTTATGAAGCTTGCGGGGGCTTATTGGCGTGGTGACTCAAAAAACGTTATGCTTCAAAGAATTTATGGGACAGCCTGGGCAACGGATAAACAATTAGCCGCTCATCTCACCATGATTGAAGAAGCAGAAAAGAGAGATCACCGTCGTTTGGGTAAACAAATGGAACTTTTCCACTTGCAACCTGAAGCTCCTGGGTCTGTTTTTTGGCATCCCAAAGGTTGGTCCGTTTATCAAGCCCTTCAAAATTATATACGAGATCGCTTGATTAAGGCAGATTACAAAGAAGTAAATACGCCTATTTTAGTGGATCGTGTTTTATGGGAGAAATCAGGTCACTGGGAAAAATTCAGAGAAAACATGTTCACTACAGAAGATGGCGACAATGCAAATGCCATGGCCATGAAGCCCATGAACTGTCCCTGTCATATTCAAATTTTCAAACAAGGCATCAAAAGTTATCGTGATTTACCGTTGCGCATGGCTGAATTTGGCTGTTGTCATCGAAATGAAGCATCTGGTGCTTTACATGGGCTCATGCGTGTGCGCGCCATGGTTCAAGACGACGGTCATATTTTTTGTACGGAAGACCAAATTATTAGTGAAACCCAAGAATTTTGTCGTCTTTTGAAGTTGATTTATAAAGATTTTGGATTTGACACCATTCATGTGCGTTTTTCCGACAGACCAGAAGTACGTTCAGGAACCGATGAAACCTGGGATAAGGCTGAAGGAGCTTTGCTTGAAGCTACAAAATTGGCTGGACTTGATTATGTTTTAAATCCAGGTGAGGGTGCTTTTTATGGCCCGAAACTTGAATTTATTCTAAAAGATGCCATCGGACGTGAATGGCAATGTGGAACTTTCCAAGTTGACCTTGTTCTTCCTGAACGCCTTGATGCGACCTATATAGGTGAAGACGGTGAAAAACACCGCCCAGTTATGATTCACCGTGCTATTCTTGGTACATTTGAGCGTTTTCTTGGTATTTTGATCGAAAACTATGCTGGGCGTTTCCCCTTATGGCTTGCCCCAACACAGGTAGTCATTGTTCCTATTTCTTCAGAAAACAACACCTATGCAGAAAAAATTACCGAGAAATTAAAAGCCCTTGGTATTCGTGTTGAAAATGACCTTCGTAATGAAAAAATGACTTATAAAATACGTGAGCATTCCCATGGGAAAGTCCCCGTTATTTTTGTTGTGGGAAAGCGCGAAACAGAAGAACGCACCGTTGCCATTAGGCGCCTTGGTTCAAAAGAGCAAATTATGAAGTCTTTGGATGAGGCCTTAATAGAGATTGCACAGGAAGCAACGCCACCCTCAAAGGGTTAAAAAGGGTGAGCTTGCCTTCCTGTTGCAGATCCCGTAAACTAAAGTTGTATATTTTTGCAGAATCATATACAAAACAATAAAATAGATTTAAAAAAATTAAAGGAGACTACCCATTCGTAACCCTTTCCAAAAGTCCCCCAAGAAAAAAGGTCCACGCGTTAATAAAGAAATTACGGCAAAAGAAGTCCGCCTTCTAGATGACGCTGGAGAAATGCTGGGAGTCCACCCTATTGCCGTTGCCCTTGAAAAGGCTCTTGATTCTGGTCTGGATTTGATTGAAGTTTCTCCTAATGCCGAACCACCCGTTTGTAAAATAACAGACTTTGGTAAATACAAGTACCAAGAACAAAAGCGCTTGGCAGAAGCAAGAAAAAAACAAAAAACCGTTGAGCTTAAAGAATTAAAACTTGGTCCCACCATCGAGAATCATGACTATCAAATCAAGATGAAATCTGCTCACAAATTTTTGGATGCTGGCAACAAAGTTAAATTTTCAATGCGTTTTCGTGGCCGTCAAATTGCCCATAAAGAAATCGGTTTTAAAATCATGAAACGTGTAACTGATGACTTAGAAGGTGTCGCTAAAATCGAAACCCACGCTAAAATGGAAGGTCGTCAAATGATGATGGTTGTCGCTCCAGAACTTTCTATCAAAAAATAATTGATTATGCTGTTTCCAAGAATGTTCCGGTCTAGGTAGAGGAAACAACGCCTAAACTTATAGGCGCGGGAGGGATTGAGGACGTCTGGGATATCTTGGAATCACTCCATAGTTGTGACTTGACGGTATCTTCCAATGCTCTACCTCTTGTGCTACATTTTTGAAGTACAAAGTTAAAGGAAACCATCCCATGTCTACTGTTCAAATAACGGATAAAACAACAACTCTACCTCAAAAAGAAAACGATGCTGCATCTTGCGACAATATGGATGAAATCTTCCAAACCCGTCGAGCCATGTCCGAAGAATTAGATGCAGTTTTGTATGATCAGTTTCCAGTTCTTGATAAAGGTTTTGTTAGGGTCGTTGATTACATGGGGAATGATGCTGCAGTCACTCAATCTGCCCGTGTTTCCTACGGTAAAGGTACTAAAGTATTAAGCAAAGACAAAGGGCTTATTGATTATTTGATGCGCCATCGTCACACGACACCTTTTGAGATGTGTGAAATTAAATTTCACGTGAAACTCCCTATTTTTATTGCTCGTCAATGGATTCGTCATCGTACAGCAAATGTTAATGAATATTCTGCGCGTTATTCTATTCTTTCAAAGGAATTTTATATTCCAAAGCCAGAGCAATTGGCCGTGCAATCCACTTTGAACAAACAAGGTCGTGATGGGGTTCTTTCTCCAGAAGAATCTGAGCGCGTTCTCGATATTTTGCGTTCTGATTCAGAGCGCTGTTATGACCATTATAAGGAAATGCTGAATCAGGATGAAGATGAAAAAATTCTAGATGAATCTCGTTCTGGATTAACTCGCGAGTTAGCACGTATGAATCTAACAATGAACTATTATACAGAATGGTATTGGAAAGTTGATTTACATAATCTTATGCATTTTCTCAGTTTACGTGCAGATCCTCACGCACAATATGAAATTCAAGAATATGCAAACACTATGCTTGAGCTTGTTAAGAAATGGGTTCCCCTTTCCTATGATGCCTTCATGAAATATCGCAAAAATGCAATGCATCTCAGCGAACCAGCCACAAAACTCGTGAAAAAGTTGATCTCTGGTCAAAAAATTGACCCAGATAATAAAGGCATGGGGGGGCGTGAATGGCGTGAATTTCTGGACCAACTTGATTTAAAAGAAGAAGATGTATTGACAGTTTAAAAAAAGGAGGAACTCGAAAGTGAGTAGCCCTTTATTTATTTGGTGTTTACGTACTATTATTCTCTGATATGATAGAAGTATGAGACGATATCAAAAAGATCTTGGATTGGCGTTGTGCGTCAAAATTGCGTTGCTTGTAGCCCTTGGATATTTTTTTTCACAATATAAAAAACACCATAAGGAAACAAGTACCCCCGTTCTGCGTTCTGATATTTATACGTCCCTCAATAAAAATAAGAAAAAATTCTAAGAAAGAGGATCGGAAGTAATACTATGACTGATATCAGCTCCCTTGATTTATCCAGACTTCAATTTGGCATGACTGCCATGTATCACTTTCTGTTTGTGCCCTTAACTTTGGGGCTTTCTTTTATGCTCGCCATTATGGAGAGTGTTTATGTGATGACTGGAAATGTGATCTGGCGGGATATGACAAAGTTCTGGGGTATTCTATTTGGTATTAACTTTGCCATGGGCGTTTGTACTGGCGTTCCTCTAGAATTTCAATTTGGTACAAATTGGGCTTATTATTCTCAGTATGTTGGCGATATTTTTGGTTCATTATTGGCCATTGAAGGGCTTATGGCATTTTTTCTTGAAGCAACATTTATTGGCCTTTTTTTCTTTGGTTGGAATCGTTTATCAAAGGTAGCGCATTTGGTGGTCACTTGGCTTGTGGCTCTGGGGTCTAATTTTTCTGCCCTTTGGATTTTAGTCGCCAATGGATGGATGCAAAATCCAGTGGGTTCTAAATTTAATCCTGAAACTATGCGCATGGAAATGACGTCTTTTTACGATATTTTATTTAACCCTGTAGCCCAAGCAAAATTCGTCCATACTGTGAGTGCGGGTTACGTAACAGGGGCAATGTTTGTTTTATCCATTAGTGCTTTTTATCTTTTACGGGGCCGCCACGTTGCCTTTGCAAAACGCTCTATGGTTGTGGCTGCGAGCTTTGGCTTAGCATCCGCTTTATCCGTCGTGGTTTTGGGAGATGAAAGTGGTTATAGCATGTCCCATGGCCAAAAAATGAAGTTAGCAGCTATGGAGGCTATGTGGGAGACACATGAAGCCCCCGCGAGCCTTACTATTTTTGGTATTCCAGATACGGAAAAACAAATCACCCATTACGAAGTTAGTATTCCATGGGCCCTTGGTATTATTGCTACACGTACTTTTAACACAAAGGTTCCTGGTATCAAGGATCTTGTGGAGGAAGCAAAAGGTAAAATCGTCAAAGGTCAAAAAGCCTATGGGGCTCTTCAACGGGTTCGTCAAAATCCGCAGGACAAACATGCAAGAGCTCTGTTGAATGAGAATGAAATTTACCTTGGGTATGGGCTTCTTTTAAAACGTTTTACTGATGATGTGGAAAACGCTGGTGCTGATATTGTACAAAAAGCAGCCGATTACACAGTTCCAAATGTACCGACACTGTTTTGGACTTTTAGAATCATGGTTGGCCTCGGCCTCTATATGATTTTATTATTTGCCATGGCTTTTTACTATTCATCCCGTCAAATCTTCCAGGAAAAGCGCTGGTTTCTAAAAATGTCTATTATAAGTCTACCTTTCCCTTGGATTGCCATTCAATGTGGTTGGTTGTTAGCTGAACATGGTAGACAGCCTTGGACCATTGATGAGATTTTACCCACTTTTCTCAGTGGATCTGAAATTTCCAGCGGTCAAGTTTGGACGACCCTCATAGCCTTTATTGTTTTTTATACAGTTCTATTGATAGTGGATGTGATCTTGATGAAAAAATATATTAAGTTAGGCCCTGATAAAGCTCTTTCTCAATAAACGATATTGAAATTTAAAAAATGGAGTCAGGTATGATTGACTATGAAATCTTAAGAGTTGTTTGGTGGGCACTATTAGGCGTGTTGCTCATTGGATTTGCCATTATGGATGGATTCGACCTTGGAGTTGCAGGACTCTTACCATTTGTTGCGCGCAATGATGCAGAGCGTCGCATTGTTCTCAATACCGTTGGTCCCGTTTGGGAAGGTAATCAAGTATGGCTGGTTCTTGGTGGCGGTGCTATTTTTGCAGCTTGGCCTCCTCTGTATGCCATTTCTTTTTCAGGATTTTATTTCGCTATTTTCTTGGCGCTTTTTGCCATTATTATTCGCCCCGTTGGGTTTAAGTTTCGCAGTAAAATGCCGAGTCCTGCCTGGCGTCAATTTTGGGATATGAGTCTTTTTGTCGGTGGCCTCGTACCCGCTATTATTTTTGGTGTGGCATTTGGTAATCTTTTTCTTGGGGTACCCTTCTCCTTTGATCAGGACCTTCGCGCTACCTATACGGGTGGTTTTTTTGACCTGCTCACTCCCTTTCCATTGATGTGTGGCATTCTGGCATTATTGATGATGTTAATGCAGGGGGCAGGATTTCTTTACCTTAAAACCGAAGGGAAAGTTGAAAAACGATCACGACGTGCAGGAATGCTTCTCGGTGTCTTAATTCCTATTCTTTTTGCCTTGTGCGGTTGGTATTTGTATGTTTTTATCGATGGATATCAAATCGTAAGTGCACTTAATACCGCTGGGCCCTCTAACCCAGTTGCTAAAGTTGTTGAACCCCAAGTCGGGGCCTGGGTAAAGTGGCATTTGGATGATCCCAGAACCTTTGCCGTACCAGGCGTCGCGATCTTAATGTCCTTAATGACAACATTTTTATTAGCTGCACGAAAATCTATGTTGGCTTTTATAACCAGTTCTTTAACAACCTTTTTTGTAATAACAACAGCGGGTTGTTCCTTATTTCCCTTTTTGATGCCCTCCAGTACAAATCCCAGCCATAGCCTTACTGTATGGGATTCCAGTAGTTCCCAACTCACCCTCTTTATAATGTTGATCGCAACACTGATTTTTTTACCGTTAATTTTAGCTTATACGGCATGGGTTTATCGGGTTCTCAAGGGAAAAGTTTCTTTAGATACAATTTTGAAAGAGGGTAACTCTTATTAAATAAGACACTTCTAAAAAGGATAATAAAATGTGGTATTTTTCTTGGGTATTAGGTTTAGGGCTCGCATGTTCATTCGCCATTTTGAACGCCATGTGGTTTGAGCTTAAAAATACAGAACGTAAAGAATCCAATGAGAAGAGAGGATAACTTTTTTCTTCATGTTGAACCATATCGTATAGAAATTCTCAAAAAGTTTCGCCTGATGTGTAATCTAAATAAAAAAAGAGTTTCATGGCTTACAGTTTAGATTTACGCAAGCGTGTAAATCATATCAAAATTATGGAAATCACTACATGAAATAACTTCGTCATCAACAAAAAACATTTTCATAGAGAAGAACTTTATAAATTGTTGTTTGAAATTTTATACGTTTATATACCTTGACAGGTTTTACAAGACATCGGACCCTATTTAAGAATTCAAACAGGATTATTAATAATGTTTAAATCTCTGATTACTATTTTTGTTACACTTGTGCTCATAGGTTGTCATGGTAAGGGATATCGTCCTGCAGAAGAAATTTTGGATGAGGGTTGGGCAAAAGTTTTTGTCGAAGATTCAGAACAACAACCACCTCTTTATTGCTATAAAACCCTTGGTACCCCTGATTGTTATACAACGCCAGATCCAAAACGTGCCAAAGAGCTGATGAGTATTTACCCTTTAAAGAAAAGAAATTTTACTGAAAAACAAAAACTACTTTTCTCAAAGAGGGTGACAAAGATATCACCTGATATTGAATCAATGCGATACATCCCAACACCTCAAGAGAGTGCTTACCAAGCAAAAGCGGAGGCCTTTGATGACCTCAGAGAAGAAGCTCTGTTGGCTCAAAAAAATTATGACACGGCCATTTTAAAAAGAAAAAAAGTTGCACTTAAAGAGCTAAAAGAGAAGCAAATAAAAATTATTATGGACAATAGAAAAACTGAAATTGTGGAAAAAAACTCTATTATAAAACGATCAATGGAAAGAGTTATTTCTGGTATAACAACGGGACATGCCATCCAAGATCAACTCCCCAACAAGATAAAAAATTTATCGATCACCCCCTCTTCACAAAAAAGGTTAATGCCTGTGGGCACAAAAAACTCGAAAATCAAAAGCCCTTTAAATATCAAATAAAAAAACCTATAAATTATAAAGGCGGTCCTATAAAATCGAACAGGCCCACATTGTTTAATGGGTAACTTCCCTTTAAAATAAATCTTACCAAAGAGTCTTTCATCATCTATACTTAAAGAATGAAAGATTTATTCAATACCGTTCCGCCCGAAAAATCCTGTGTTCTTTATGTGGATTTATCGGCCATTCAATCCAATTATAAACTGCTCCAGGATTTTGTAAAACCTGGCACCGTTTGTTCTGCTGTTTTAAAGGCCGATGCCTATGGCGTGGGGCAAGATCAAGTGGGAAAAGCACTTTATGATGTTGGATGTCGTCATTTCTTTTTTGCTTATATATATGAGGCTATTCAGGCGCGCTTACACCATGAATCCCTTGGGCACTATGATGTAACGATTTTTGTTTTAAATGGCGTGTTTCCAGGAACGGAGAATTTATTTTTTGATCATAATCTAGTGCCTTGCTTGATTAGTTTAGATCAGGCGCAACGTTGGGCAGATTTTGCCAAAAAACAAAAAAAGAAATTACCTTGCATTCTCCATGTGGATACGGGAATGGGGCGTGAGGGATTGTCTCAAAAAGACTTAAGGCAATATGTTCAAGGCAGTGATCATCATTCCCATCTAGAAATCCTTTATATTATGAGCCACATGGCTAATTCCAATAATTCTGGTTCTGAAAAAAATAAGGTCCAATTGGATCGTTTTTTGGCTGCTAGAAACTTGCTACCTGATACCAAAGCCTCACTTGCGACCTTTGCTAATTCCAGTGCCATTGCCCTTGGGGAAAATTATCAATTTGATTTGGTTCGTCCTGGCATGGCTCTTTATGGTTATAAAAATGAAACCTATAGTACTCTCTTAAATTTAAAACCTTGTTTGGCGGCCTACGCACGAATTTTATTAACTCGGACTGTTCTTTCTGGTGAAAGCATCGGTTATAACTGCACCCATGTGTGCAAACATGATACCCGTGTTGCCTTAATATCTATTGGACATTGTGATGGTGTTATGCGTGCTGCCTCAAACAAAGGCCATGTGATGATTAATGGAAAATCAGCCCCTATTATTGGGACTGTTTCTATGGATGTCTTGATGGTGGATATCACAGATCACCCCCTTGAATCCGTTCATGCTCATATGTGGGCTAAACTTTATGGTGATATTACAAGTACAATGGATTTTGCCCAAAACGAAGGTACTTCCGTTTATGAATTGATGGTGCGACACGGCTCACGATATCACCGTATTTATGATATTGGACAGAAAGCAATATAGGAAATATTTATAGTATGATGACAATAGTAGCGCGTCTTTTTCATCCTTTTAACTGTTTTTTTAATGTGTTTTTAGGCTCTATTGGTCGTACAGCCCTTGGTTTTTTAGCCTATGTAGGGCGTCTTAAACTTTTTGCACTATCTTCTTTTTTTTCAGCCTTCACTCCCCCTTATTATGGGCGCCAGTATGCAAAGCAATTTTGGGAGATTGGCTATAATTCCCTGCCTGTTGTTGGGCTAACGGCACTCTTTACGGGGATGGTTTTAGCCCTACAAAGTTATACTGGATTTTCGAGATTTTCAGCAGAAGGCGCCGTTGCAACTGTGGTTGTTTTATCAGTAACGCGAGAATTAGCTCCCGTTTTAGCGGGGCTTATGGTTGCAGGGCGTGTGGGCGCCGCCATGGCTGCAGAAATAGGAACCATGCGCGTGACAGAACAAATCGATGCGTTAACCACTTTGTCGACGAACCCCCTGAAATATCTTGTGGCGCCACGCTTAATTGCAGCTCTTTTAATGCTGCCTTGCCTTGTGTTCATCGGTGATATCATTGGGATTATGGGAGGGTATATTGTCTCTGTTTATCAGTTAGATTTCAATGCCAGCAATTACCTTCACCAAACGGTAAAATTCCTTGAAGTGCGTGACATTGTTTTAGGTCTTGTGAAAGCAGCGGCCTTTGGTTTTATCATTGCCCTTATGGGGTGTTATCATGGATATCACTCTAAAGGTGGCGCTCAAGGGGTGGGAGCGGCCACAACTAAAGCCGTCGTCTCTGCTTCTATTTTGATTTTGATCACCAACTATTTTCTAACGGCTTTGTTTTTTTAGGACCTAAAAAAAATGACGGAAATACACACAAAAAAACCGATTATTCGCCTTAAGAATGTTTCCAAAACCTTTGGATCAAATCATGTCTTGCGTGATATTACCCTTGACATTTATGAAGGAGAATCTTTTTTAATTATTGGAGGATCAGGGTCTGGAAAATCGGTTTTATTGAAATGTATTTTAGGATTGATGGATCCAGATGCTGGCAGTGAAATATATATTTCTGGAGTGGATGTAATCAAGGGACCCAAAGAAGACATAAGAAAAGCGCGTCAGAAAATCAGTATGCTTTTTCAAGGTAACGCCCTCTTTGATAGTTTACCCGTTTGGGAAAATATTTGTTTTTTAGCGCTGCAAACCAACAAAATGACCAGAACCGAAGCTAAAAAATTTGCTGCAAAATCCCTTCCCACCGTGGGCCTTAATAAAGAAGTCGCTGAATTATATCCTTCTGAGTTATCGGGGGGAATGCTGCGTCGCGTCGCTTTGGCACGGGCAGTGGCGTCCAGCCCTGAGATTATTTTCTTTGATGAACCCACAACGGGATTAGACCCTATTATGGGGAGTGTCATTGATGATTTGATCCGCAAAAATGTTCAGGAATTAGGGGCAACGGCCGTTTCCATTACCCACGATATGAACAGTGCCAGGCGCATTGCCGATCGAGTTGGAATGCTTTATTTGGGAAAGCTCATTTGGATTGGTACCACAAAAGAGTTAGACACAACGGATAATCCTTTTGTGCATCAATTTATTCACGGCCAAAGCGATGGCCCCATTCAATTACAGGTTTAAAGAATATGGCAAAATCAAAAGTTCGTTATGTCTGCCAGGGGTGTGGTGGTAGCCAACCTAAATGGAGCGGTCAATGCCAATCCTGTGAAGAATGGAACACCCTAACGGAAGAATTAGAAGAAGCCTCTTCCTTTCATAAAATCCCTAAAGGAGCCTCCTTAGCATTCACAGATTTATCATCGGTTTGCGATAACCCCCCTCGATTCCTGAGCCACATCGCAGAATTTGATCGTGTTTGTGGCGGAGGACTTGTGGCAGGTTCAGTGGTTCTTGTGGGCGGGGACCCTGGTATAGGGAAGTCAACGCTATTACTACAAGTCACTGCTAAATTATCAAAAGATATGGATGTGTATTACATTTCTGGAGAAGAAGCCATTAATCAAGTTCGCATGCGTGCCGAGCGCCTGGGAGTGAGAGATTCCAAGGTGCATTTAGCATCAGCAACGTCCTTGAATGACATATTAACCTCCCTTGAGCATACGAAAGCAGGGCTTGTCGTCATTGATTCCATTCAAACCATGCATGCAGATAGTATCGCTGCTGCCCCTGGTAGTGTGAGTCAGGTGCGTTTTTGCACACAAGCTCTTATTAAATTTGCTAAAAAACGTCATATCATTATTGTGATCGTGGGACATGTTACCAAAGAAGGGACCATTGCGGGACCACGGGTTTTAGAGCACATGGTGGATGCGGTTTTATATTTCGAAGGCGAACGAGGACATCAGTTCAGAATCTTACGAGGTGTGAAAAATCGCTTTGGAGCCACCGATGAAATTGGTGTTTTTGAAATGACCCAAAAAGGGCTCCAAGAAGTCCTAAATCCCAGTTCACTTTTTATCAGTGAGCGTGAAGAACAAATCAGTGGATCAGTTGTGTTTGCTGGTATTGAAGGGACGAGACCTATATTATTAGAAGTGCAAGCTTTGGTTGCTCCAACGTCTTTTGGAACGCCAAGACGCTCTGTTGTGGGGTGGGATACCAATCGCCTAGCCATGTTGTTGGCCGTTCTTGAAACAAGGTGTAGCGTGAATCTTTCTAACCGAGATGTTTATTTAAATATTGCTGGTGGTCTTCGCACTCAAGAACCCGCAGCCGATCTTGCAGTTGCAGCAGCCTTGATTTCAGCCCTTTGTGATACCCCCTTACCAAAGGCATCTTTATTTTGTGGTGAAGTGGGATTGTCAGGTGAAGTGCGCGGGGTTACTCATTTAGACGCACGTTTGAAAGAGGCTAAAAAATTAGGCTTTAAGAGCGTTTATATTCCCCATCAAGGATCTAATAAAGTAAAAATCAATGGAACCGATGGTTTGCAAGTCTCAAAATTAAAAGCTTTATCAGAATTAGCGAGCCTCTTTAAAGTCCCTAAATATAGTGATAGTGTGCAAAATAATTCCTCTTCGAAAAAAGCCAGTTAAGAGAGAAAAATTAAGGAAAAGATATGGAAAACACACAAATATTATCGTCGGTTAGTTATGTTGATTTCATTATAGCAGGCAGTTTCTTACTCTTTATTATCATTGGTGTTGTTCGTGGATTCACCAATGATATTTTGAGCCTTTTAACATGGCTTGGAGCCATTGCATCCACCAAAGCCTTTTTTCCACTGGCACAACCCTATATACGTAACTATATTTCTGAACCCTTTTTTGCAGATATCGTTTTGGGATTTATCATTTTTGTTTTATCTCTGATTCTTCTGGTATTTCTGGCAAAAAAAATATCGGGACTTGTACGTCAAAGTGTTCTAAGCGGCCTTGACCGAACCCTTGGTATTATTTCTGGTTCTTTTAGGGCTGTCGTTTTACTCATTGGTCTTTATTGGGGTACCTTAATGTTTTATCAACCTGGAAAAACACCCTATGCCATGCAAACAGCAAAACTTCTTCCCGTTGTGAATGCAGTAGCAAAATCAGCGCACTCTTATTTGATCCCCCATGATTTTTTTCCAAAGAGACTTTTAAATCATATGTATGGCAAAGCTAAATTAGTCAAGGAAAAACGCTCCCCTGAAGACCTTGTTAAAAGTCTATCCAGCCCCAAAGCAGGGCCTAACAAAACAAAAATTAAAAAGAAAAAAGTGGTGGGATATAAAAGCTTAGAGCGTCAAGCTTTAGAAACCCTCATTGATCAAATAGCCCCAAAAGAATAAAGTTTACGTCATATGATTCATCTTGCTCAATTTCAACCGGAAATTCCTCAAAACACAGGAACTCTATTGCGCACTGCTGCTTGCCTTGGGATTACACTTGATATCATTGACCCTTGTGGTTTTGGTCTCAGCGATAGACGCCTAAAGCGTGCTGGTATGGACTATTTAGATCTTGCCCATTATAAACGCCATCTTTCCTGGGATCACTTTAATGACTATTGCCAAATAAAAAAACGTCGACTTGTCTATCTCTCTCCCCATGCAAAAACATCTTATTTAGATTTTGAATTTAAAGAAAATGATACACTGTTGCTGGGGCGTGAAAGCGATGGTATTCCTCTTGATATTACTGATACAATCGCTCATCAGCTCACTATCCCCATGTGTGACGGAACCCGTTCTATGAATGTCGCCATTGCGGGTGCCCTTGTTTTGGGAGAGGCCCTGAGACAAACCAGGGGATGACTTAATGGGATTAATAAACTTAGGAGTAAAAAATGACAGCTCTTTTAAAAAAAGAAGAAAGCAAACAAATTATTGATTTTAAAGATAGTGCGTCGGCGTGGTTTGAAAATTTACGAGACCAAATTGTGCACTCTTTTGAGAAAATCGAAGAAGAATACGCTGTCGCAAAAGGACTTTCAACTCCTGGAACATTCGAGCTTACACCATGGAATCGCTCAGAAGGAGGCGGAGGTGTTATTGGCCTGATGAAGGGTAATGTTTTTGAAAAAATCGGTGTGAATATTTCAACGGTTCATGGTGAGTTTTCCCATGAGTTTAAAAAACAAATTCCAGGAACAGAAAATGATCCGTCCTTTTGGGCCAGTGGTATTTCCCTTGTGGCACATATGAAAAACCCTCATGTACCTGCCGTGCACATGAATACGCGTCATATTGTGACCGCTGAAAAAAGTTGGTTTGGTGGCGGGGGAGACCTCACTCCTTATTTTCCCCACGAGCAAGATAATAAAACATTTCATTTGGCCTATGAAAAAGCCTGCAATGCCCATGATCCAAAGTATTACCCCAAATTTAAAAAGTGGTGTGACGAGTATTTTTTCTTAAAACATCGCAATGAACCCCGCGGTATTGGTGGTATTTTTTATGATTACCTCGATACGAAAAATAAACAAGATGACTTTGACTTTACAAAGGATGTGGGCCGTGCTTTTTTGAATGCCTACCCTGAAATTGTTCGCCGTCGTATGATGACCTCCTGGACCCAAGAAGAACGTGAGCATCTTCTTGTACGCCGTGGTCGTTATGTGGAATTTAATCTGTTATATGATAGAGGCACCACGTTTGGTCTTAAAACAGGTGGCAATGTGGAGGGCATTCTTATGTCCATGCCCCCAGAAGTCAAATGGCCCTAATAATGACTATATTTTAAATTATATGTTAAAGTATAACACCTATGAAAAAATAGTGAGCACCCTATGAAACTTTTTGGTACGGACGGCATCCGCGGTCGCGCAAATACTGCCCCTATGACCCCAGATATGATGATGCAAGTCGCCATGGCAGCAGGTCATGTTTTTCAAAATGGTGAGCACCGCCATACTGTAGTTATCGGGAAAGATACACGTCTTTCCTGTTATATGATAGAGCAAGCCCTCGGGGCTGGTTTTATTTCCATGGGGATGAATGTTATTTTCGTTGGAGTTTTACCAACCCCTGCTATTTCTATGCTCACCCGTTCCATGCGCGCTGACCTTGGGGTCATGATTTCTGCTTCTCACAACCCTTATCACGATAATGGTATTAAATTTTTCGGTCCTGACGGCTATAAGCTGGATACGGAAAAAGAAGTTGAAATTGAAGAAAAAGTTTTTTCAAAAAAATATGAATACGCCACTCCCGATACCATAGGAAAAGCAATTTACCTAGAAGGTTCTGCTGGTCGTTATATTGAATTTGTCAAAAATTCCGTTGCCTCTCACATTCGATTTGATGGTTTAAAAATAGTTATAGATTGTGCACACGGTGCTGCCTACCGTGTTGCGCCTAAAGTCCTTTGGGAACTAGGCGCAGAAGTCATCTCCATTGGCATCTCACCTGATGGCCTTAATATTAATAGAGGTGTTGGTGCCGTTTCCACAAAAACCTTATGTGAAACAGTTTTAGAGCACGAAGCAGACATTGGCATTGCCCTTGACGGGGATGCCGATCGTATCATTGCCTGTGATGAAAGAGGTCAGCTCATTGATGGAGATCAAATAATGGCCTTAATTGCCACTAATATGCATAAAAAAGGAACCCTCAAGGGGGGGGCAGTTGTGGGCACTGTTATGTCGAATATTGGCATTGCAAAATATCTTAAAAGTTTAGACCTTACTCTCGTTAGAACTTCTGTTGGTGACAGAGCAGTTGGTGAATACATGCGCACAAACCAATGTAATATTGGGGGGGAACAATCTGGACATGTTATTTTATCTGATGTTGCAAGAACAGGGGACGGCCTCGTTGCAGGATTACAGATTTTATCGGCTTTGGTGGACGCGAAAAGAGAAAACAGCGCTTTAAAAGCTAGCCACATTTGTCGAGTTTTTGAAAAAATGCCCCAAAGACTTGTCAGTTTTCTATTCAAGAATGGCGATCCCATGGATTCTAAAATTATTACGGATACCATCGCTGGTCTTGAGGAAGAAATTGATGGTAAAGGCCGTATTCTGGTACGTAAATCTGGAACTGAACCCCTTATTCGCCTCATGGTCGAGCATGAAGATGAAAAACAAATGGCACCTATTCTACAAAAAATAGCAGACGCCCTTGTTTCTGAATCTTTTATTGATCCTGTTAAAATATAACTGTTTGATTATATTGGATTTATTTATCATACAACTAAACAATTAAATAAAACACTGAAATGAGGCTTCTAGCTCCTAAAAAAACAAGCTACACTTAAAGACAAGTTGTTTTTAACAGGAAAAAAAATCAGTGTTTATTCCAGGCGTTGCCGTTGTTTTTATCTGTGTTTTCGTTATCTATATGCTGGCTGGCGGTAATATTATGATTATCCTGAAAGCCCTCCCCGTTGAGCTTGGCATTATTGGTGGATCTGCCATTGGTGCTATGATGATCGCCAATACAAAAAAAGCCCTCGGTGAAATAGGCAATGGTCTCAAAAAAGTCATTTCTGGTCCGTCCTATAAAAAAGAAGATTATTTAGATCTTTTATGCCTCCTCTATATGATTTTTAAATTGGCTAAATCAAAAGGCATGCTGGCCCTTGAAGCCCATGTGGAAAACCCCAAAGAAAGTGAAATTTTCAAGAATTTCCCCACCATTTTGGCCGATCATCATATCATTGATTTCATTTGTGATTACTTGCGTATGATGACCATGGGATCCGATGATCCCATGCAAATGGAAGATCTCATGAACGAAGAACTAGAAGTCCACCACAAAGAAGACCATCAAATTGCTGGCATTTTTTCGAACTTAGGTGATGGTTTACCTGCACTGGGTATTGTGGCTGCGGTTTTGGGTATTATTAAAACCATGGCTGCCATTGATCAACCCCCCGAAATCTTAGGAAAAATGATTGGCTCCGCCCTTGTTGGTACATTTCTTGGTGTGTTTTTGGCGTACGGTATTGTCGGCCCCATCGGCCATAATTTAGAAGGTGTTTATGAAGAAGATTCTAAAATGCTGGCTTGTGTTAAAATCGGATTGCTAGCTTACCTGAATGGTTATGCTCCTGCCATAGCCCTTGAATTTGCTAGAAAATCCCTTATGTCACATCAACGACCCAGCTTTTATGACGTTGAAGAAAAACTTGAAAATTTACCTAAAGTATAAAAAAGGATAATACTATATCTCATGGTCGATGAAATCCGTCCTATTATTAAAAGAGTAAAAAAAGTCAGTGGCGGCGGTCACCATGGTGGTGCCTGGAAAGTTGCCTATGCTGACTTTGTAACGGCCATGATGGCTTTTTTCTTAATGATGTGGCTATTAAGTTCAACGTCAGAAGAACAAAAACGGGGAATTTCAAATTATTTTGGCCCAGCTGGAGAGTTAACAGGGGCTGGGGGGAGCGGTGGCGTTTTAGCTGGTCTCACCATTTCCAGTGAAGGCCTTATGGAGGATGATATTTCAAGGGGAGACGGTAAAACAGATGGAGAGCATTTCGGTAAAAAAGCCTTTGAGGATGTCCCTGAAAATTCCGATGAAAGTGGCAAAGAGCAAAAAAGTGCCTTGGTTTCAGAATCCCTCGACGAGTCTCTTTTAAATGATCCTTCTCAATCGGCTTCTTTAAATGAACAAGAAAAAGAAGTTGAAAAAATAGAAAAAGAAAATTTTAAAGAAGTTGAAGAAGCTCTAAAGCAAGCCATTCAAGAAGATCCTGAACTCAAAGAACTTGCAAAAAATCTTATTATTGATATGACACCAGAGGGTCTTCGTATACAAATTGTGGACCAGGATAAAACATCCATGTTTAAAATTGGAGATTACACACCTCTTCCCCATACCATTAAACTTTTAGGGCTTGTGGCGCGTATTGTTAAAAAATTGCCTAATAAGATTTCTGTTACTGGACACACCGATGCTAAACCTTATCGCAACCGCCGAAATTATACCAACTGGGAACTTTCATCGGATCGCTCCAACGCGGCTAGGCGCTATCTTTTAAAATTTGGCATTAAACCCGGTCGTATTATTTATGTAACGGGAAAGGCTGCAACGGATCCTTTAATTAAGGATAATCCTTTTTCTGCTCAAAATAGACGCATCAGTATGATCCTTCAACGCATGGGGGCAAATCCATACCCTAGTGCTAATGCAGGGCTTAAGGTAGATCATGTCTCAAAAATCAAAAAATAATGACAATATCACTCATGAAGATTGCAAATACAGTCATTCCAAAAAGGAAGCAAAACTCATTATTGGATGACGAAAAAATCTGGTAAGGGAATTTGAAGGCGCAGTGGTTTACCATCAGGGTTGTCAAAAACAAGGCCTGTTGCAGCTAAATTCATGGTTAGCCTGTTAATACATAAAGGCAAATCTTCAAGGTCAATGTCAGGGTGGGCTTCTTTCCCACCATATTTGCCATCTCCTAAGATGGGCCGCCCAAGTCCTTCAAAAAGATGCACACGAATCTGATGAGTGCGTCCTGAATGAGGCGTCAATTTCAATAATGAAAGATTTAAACGACTATCAAAATGAAGGGTTTTGTAATCAGTCATCGCAGAGTCAACATGTGGTGCATTTCCAGACATCAATTCTTTTTCAGCCCCCATCATCTTGCCAATGGGCATATCAATAGTACCAGCTGAAATTTTAGGACGTCCCACAATCACAGCATGATACGTTTTTTGAATAGTTCTAGATTGAAATGCTTTGGTGTAATAGCGAGCTGCATCCTGGGTTTTTGCCAAAATCAACAAGCCTGCCGTGTCTTTATCTAGGCGATGAGTGATGCGTAAGATGTCCTCCTGCCCTTCAAGAAGATTGGCAAGGTAAAGATCAATATAATCTCGAAGGTTTGTCCCTCCCTGCACTGCAAGTCCTTGGGGCTTATTAAGAATGATACAGGTCTCATCTTCATAAATAATGCTATTTTGCAATAAGGTCCTGGTTTTTTTGTTACCCGTGGGTTTATTATCAAAGTCAAAGTTTTTTTGCAAGTTCTGAAACTGTGGTGGAAAACGCACTTCATCACCCTTGGACAGCTGAAAACTTGTCTTTATGCGTTTTTTATTAACACGAATTTGGCCTGTGCGAATCCAACGCTGGAGCTCCCCATAAGCCACACGAGGGTATTCTTTTTTAACCCAGCGATCAAAACGTTGAGAATCTTGCTTGAATGTAATGATAATGCTCATATTTTTGCCTGGGCCTTAATTTAATAGAAATGATAATTTATTTGCGCATCTTTAAAAAAGGTATATCACACCTCTCCTTTCAAATCCTAAAATAAAATAGAAAAAAAGTAAAACAGACATTGACGTCGTTAATAATATTGATTATGTTACAAAAGTCTTTAGGGCGCTTAGCTCAGTTGGTAGAGCATCTGACTTTTAATCAGAGGGTCACAGGTTCGAATCCTGTAGCGCCCACCAATTCCTTCAAGGGTTTTCCGGTTTTCCTCAAAGATACCAAAAACCATCCGGAAGCATATCGGAAGCACACGAAAGAATTTGGCTCTCCCTCAAATAATGTGGACTTGCTGAAATGTCTCGAGGCTACTATTATCAGGG
>JAJRPZ010000021.1 GCA_024280495.1 Alphaproteobacteria bacterium | reverse complement strand
TTGTGACATGGTGGTGTGTTCCTATTCTGTTTTTTCAGGACAGCTAAGAATAAACCACTAAATCTCTCTCAAAAATACCCATACACAACTTTTAGCTATAACTCAGCTTTAGGGTAGCCATATCACATTTTAAAGGTGTTCGTCCTTAACTAATTTTTTATATTTTTCCGTACTAACATAAGTATAAACTGCGGGTAGGACAAAAAGGGTGAAGATAGTTCCGATCAACATTCCCCCCACAATAACCAGACCAATGGGTTGACGGCTTTCCATGCCAGCACCACCAGCAAATGCAAGTGGCATAGCGCCAAAAACCATAGCCAGAGTTGTCATTATAATAGGACGCAAACGTAATCGTGATGCCTTAATAACTGCATCCACCCGTGACAGACCTTCTTCTTTCAGGGCATTGGCAAAGTCCACAATCAAAATACCATGCTTGGTAATCAGGCCAATGAGAGTCATGAAACCAATTTGGCTGTAGATATTTGAAGTCTGACCAAAAATCTTGAGGAAAATAATCGCTCCTGCAAGGGAAAGAGGCACACTCAAAATGATGATCCAAGGATCACGCCAGCTTTCATATTGTGCAGCTAGAACCATGAAAATGAAAACCAGCGCCAAAGTAAACATTTTCACCATGGTCTGGCTTTCTTCTAGAAACTGTTGGCTGGCACCAGAAAAGCTTACTTGTGTTGAAGAATCTCCAATGGTGGCTTCAACCAAATCACGGGACGCATTAAGAACTTCACTGAGACCATAACCTTCCTTGAGTTTAGCACTGATGGTAACTGCGCGTGATCCTTTGATATGGCCAATTTCAACGGGAGCAGATGTCTTTTCAATGGTAATGACCTCGGAAAGGGGAACCATTTTATCTACGCGTCTATTTCGAGTATTAACAGAATTTCCTTTGATAAATATATTAGTTAAATCTTCAACGGTTTGACGCACTTCGTCTTCCACTTCAATACGGACCGAAAACAGTTTGCTTTCTTTTTTAAATTTACTGATAGGTTTACCTCCCACTAGGGTATCAAGGGCATCTCTGATGGCATCCATTTCTACACCAAGAACCGCTGCTTTTTCACGATCAATTGTAACAATATACTCTTGAGCATCACTGGCGATATCTGCTTCAACAGTTTTTGGTTCAAAATATCCTGATTTATTCAACACGCGCATAGCACGCTGTGCTTTTTTACTTAATGTTTTGAAGTCGTCCGTGCTGCTGATCACTAGATCAAAGCTTTCACCAGATTTGCTACTTCCAAGGGAAGTACCACTGGAATAAGCATAAACATTTAATCCAGCAATATCATAGAGTTTCAATCGAATGCTTTCAGCAATTTCCTTGGTGGTTCTGGTTCTATCTTCCCATGGGACTAGAAGATTCAATGCATTGGATTCACCCGGTGCCTGCACGATGGAAAGGCGGCGGCTCATTTCAGGAATATCTTTTAAAATTTTCTCTGCTTGTTTGATATAACGGTCCACGAATTCAATATTCGCATTGTTAGTCAAAGGAAGTGAACGCATGGTTAATTGCCCTTGGTCTTGACGGGGCAAATATTCGTCTTTCAAGGATTTATAAACAAAAACTGAAATGATAAAGAACAAAAGTCCAGAGAATATAACAACCAAAGAGCCTTTAATATGAACTTTCTTTGAAGAAATTTTATTTGTTCCAGGAACACTAATGACAAGGTCTTTTTTTATAATAGTATCCAAAATACGACCATAAGAATCATCTAATTTATTTAGAAAGATTTCAATTTTAGCATCAATGGAACCAAAAATATCTTTGAGGGATGAGGTTCCATCAAATTTAACTTTTTTCTTGGCTAATTCTAGTTTGTGTTGCTTTAGAAGTCGCCCACACATCATAGGAGAAAGTGTCAGAGCCACAAATCCAGAAATAACCACAGCTCCCGCAAGGGTCATGGCAAATTCCGTAAAGAGTTTTCCTGTTGTTCCAGGGATCATCGTAATAGGCGCATAAACCGCAGCCAGAGTAATGGTCATTGCAACGATGGCAAAGCTAATTTCTTTGGCACCTTTAAAGGAAGCTTGGATAGGGTCCATTCCCTCTTCTATATATCTATAGATATTTTCCAACATAACAATGGCATCATCCACAACCATTCCAATGGCTAGAACAAGAGCCAAAAGAGTTAAAATATTTAAGCTGAAACCCATCATTTGCATTAAGAAAAATGTTCCAATAAGAGACACAGGAATCGTAACAATAGGAATTAAAACGGCACGATAAGAACGTAAAAAAATCAAAACAACAAACATTACCAAAAGAGTTGCTTCCAAGATGGTCCAGTACACTTCTGATATAGAACGATCGACAAAGATTGTTTTATCACTGGCAATTTCAAGCTCCATCCCTCCTGGTAGAAGACGTTGTATCTTGGGCAGTTCTTTGAGGAGTTGCGAAGAAATGGTTAATGGATTTGCCGTTGATTGCTTTGTGATGCTGAGAGAAATAGCAGGTTTGTCATTATAGCGTACTCGAGATTTTGTATCGGCGGCAACAAGGCGCGCTTCACCAATATGCTTCAGTCGTAACAACGCCCCTTTGCGTTCCCCCAAGATGATATTATCAAAGTCTTTTTCCGTCACTAAAGGCGCTTTGATAGTTACCAGAATTTCTTCATTTTTTGTTTTGATATTACCAGCTGGTTTTTCAATATTTTGAGTTTTAATAGCCTTGGAAATCTCATTGGGAGTGATATTGAAATTAGCCATTTTGACTGGATCAAGAATAATTTTCATTTCATATTCACCACCACCAAAAATATCTACGCCTGATACACCGCTTAGGGATTCAAGTTGGCTTTGAAGAAAACGATAGGCATAATCAGCTAATTCTTCAACGGAGTGCTGGGAGCTTGTTAGTGCCAGGTGAATAATAGGTACAGCATCGGCATCAGCTTTCTTTATAAGAGGCTCTACAACCCCCTCTGGAAGTCTTGAACGCACACGTCCAATTTTATCACGCACATCATTTACGGCACTATCAATATCCCTTTGAATATCAAAAGTCATAGTGATGCGGCTATCACCAGTGGCACTTTTTGATTTCATGTCTTTCAGACCCTCAATACCAGAAAGGGCATCTTCGAGAATTTTTGTAATGGTGGATTCGATAATAAGTGGACTCGCCCCTTCCAGTTGGGTCGTCACACTTATTTTAGGGAAATCAATTTTAGGATATTGTCGCACTTGAAGTTGCTCAAAAGCAACTAAGCCAAGGGCGATAATAATCAATGAAATAACCGTCGATAGAACGGGTCTTTTAATACAAAGTTCTGTCAGTTTCATTCAAATATCCAATCCAAAATTAAAACATAAAAGCAAATTTTTAATGCTGAAGATTATGCCGTCACCACTATTTTAGGGTGCATTTTTCTATCAGGTCACTTCTGTCACATTTTTTAGTTTCTGCTTAAAAGCGCTTGTAGATTTTTATGTTGCCCCTTTTTAGAGGGGTTTTTCGCACGGTATGCAAGCTTGCGATTGTTATCTTTCTGACGAACTGCTAAGTCTTTTTCTTCTTGATCAGCAGAAGGAGTAACGGTTTCCTTAGTAGAGTCTTCCTTAGGCACAGACTCCTTTATTTTTTCTGAGTCGGACGAAGAAAAAACACCTTTTATGCGACTCCAAAATGATGACGTGTCAGATTTCTTTTCAGTAAGTGCTGACGTTGCACCTTCTTTTTTTTCATCCATGGGATCTTCTATCATTTCTTCTTCAGAGCCAAGGCCAACACTATCTAGGTCGAAACTCACAGGAGTGCCGTTAGCAACTTTTTGATAACCGACCGAAATAACGAGGTCTCCATCATTAAGGTTACGCATAATTTCAATACGATCTTTTTCTTGAATACCCGTTAGGACTTCAACACGAAATGTCAAATACAGCCCTGGGTGTTCAGGATGTTCTATGATTTTCCAAACGTACGTCTGATCACCTACTGCTACAATAGATTCTTCGGGAACAATAAGACTATTGTCTTTGGACCCCACAGTGACTTTTACACGAACGAACATACCAGGTTTTAAAAGATTTCTACTGTTGTTAATAGTGGCTTGAACGGCGATACTTTGAGCACCAGAATCAACTAAAGCGTCAATAGCTTCAATACGACCTTCGAATTTTTCCCCTGGATAGCTATCAACATCAATATTTACCCTTTGATCAACACTCAAATAACGTACAAATTTCGAGGGCATTTTGAAGTTAACCTTCATGGGATCGGTATCTGTGATAGTCACGAGATCAAGATCTGCTGAAATAGGTGTTCCAACACTAATACGGTGAAGTCCAACAAATCCATCAAAGGGAGCAATAATTTTAGTGTCAGCCAAGTCTTTTTGAGCACGCTCAAATTGGGCTTGAGTTTTAAGGTACTGAGCACGCGCCTCTTCAAACTTTTTTATGGCTCCAAATTTTTTTTCAGCCAATTTTTCTTCTCGTTCAAAACTAGATTTTGCAAGATTATAAAGGGCTTCAGCTTCTTTTGCCTGGGCTTTATAAGTGCGGTCGTCAATTTCAAAAAGAATATCTCCCCTGCGGACGGCTTCACCACCAATAATATTAACGCGGGTGATTAATCCTTTGACTTGAGCTTTCATGACAACGGAGTTCGCGGATTCAAGTGTTCCAACAACGGTAAGCTGACGCACAAGAGAACCACGGCGAGCCTTTGACGCTTCTACACGAACGGATGTGGGTTGAGCTCTTTCTTCAGTATTTTTTGTGGCAAGGTAAAAGCCTGTTCCTATGAGGGAAGTAACAGCAATGGCGATGGCAACCAAAATAGCAGTAGGTTTTTTAGATAGATCAAATGCCGTTTTTTGAGCAGTCTCTTTGATTGATTCCGCAGAAAAGTCCATAAAGAAACTCCATATAAATTCATTGATTTGAAATCAGTTTATTTAAAATAGGTTAATTTTCTATAAAAAAACCATTTTAATTTCCTCATCCTGAAGAATTTTTATAAAAAAGTCAAAGTGTAATCCCATATCACCTAAACTTATACAGTAAGGAACTCTATATTTACAGATTACCTGAAAAAGCGTAGCATGTTCTAAAATCATTTCAAAAGGCGTTTATCCGATGTATCAAATTTCTATTCCAAAAATTCATAAAGAAGGTTTTCTTTTTATTGGAATTTTTCTTGTTATTGCCCTTATTTTAGCATCTTTCTCAACATTTCTTGGTTATGTTGGATTGGTGTTGACTGGGTGGTGTGCTTATTTTTTTCGGGATCCAGATCGTGTCGTTCCTCAAAAAGACGGATTGATCGTTAGTCCCGCTGATGGAGTGGTACATGCCATTGTTGAGAATGCAGACACACCTCCTGAAATGGAACTACCTGAAGGAAATTGGACGCGTATCAGTATTTTCTTAAATGTTTTTAACGTTCATGTTAATCGTGTGCCCCTCGGCGGCACTATCACAAAAAGCATTTATCACCCTGGTAAATTTTTGAATGCTTCATTGGATAAAGCAAGCGTTCACAACGAACGTCAAGCTTTAGTCGTTGAAACAGATCATAAAAAAGTTATTGGGTTTACACAAGTTGCTGGTCTTATTGCAAGGCGTATTCGTTGTGACATCCGTGAAGGAGATGCCGTTAGAACAGGCCAACGTTTTGGCCTTATTCGTTTTGGTAGTCGTTGTGATATTTATTTGCCATCATCCCTTGTACCCCACGTTATCGTTGGCCAAAAAACCATTGGCGGTGAAACTGTTATTGCAGATATGGCTGAAAAAGGTGCTAAACAATTGGAAGGTCAAATTATTTGATACATAGTTGACTTGCAACATGAAACCAACAAGTAATCTGGATAAAAAACATGAGCGAAGAAAAAAAAGAAAATACGCCAAAAGCGGCTAAAAAACTTCAAGACCTTTCCTTTGCTCATATGCTACCGAATCTTGCCACCGTTGCGGGGCTTTGCACGGGACTTTCATCCATTCGTTTCGCCATGTTGGATCGTTATGAAGAAGCTGTTCTTGCCATTATTATTGCTGCCATTCTTGACGGTATTGATGGCCGCATCGCACGTCTTTTAAAAGCCACCAGTGATTTTGGTGCCGAACTTGACTCTCTTTCTGATTTTATTTGTTTCGGTGTGGGGCCTGCCGTTGTGATTTATATGCTCAGCCTCCATGAATTGGGCGGCTTTGGATGGGGAATCACTCTGTTTTATTCCGTTTGTATGGCTCTGCGTCTTGCACGGTTCAACGCTATGTACATTAAAGAACAACGTGAAGCCCATACTGAAGAAGATAAAATAAAAGAATCACCCCTTATGGTAGCAGGGAAAAACAGATTTTTCGTTGGAACGCCTGCGCCTTCTGCTGCCTTTATTGCACTTTTTCCCCTAATGGTTCATTTTGCCTTTGGCATTGATTGGATTATCTCCTCTGGGATTTACACCATATTTATGGTTGGATCTGGGGCCCTTATGATCAGTCGTATTCCCACTTATTCATTTAAATCCGTCAAAATCCCCAGGTCCTGGGCCATTGCAAGTCTCGTTATTGCTGCCATCGTCATTGCGCTTATTGTCAGCGCGCCCTGGTTCTTTGCTTGTGCTATTGTATTGACTTACATCTGCACGATTCCTTTTTCCTATTTTGATTTCAAACGGTTGAAAAAAAATAGTCATGATAAAAAAGTTATGTCCACCTCGTGATGAACCCTAAAGTAAAGCGGATTCAAGGGCAGTTGGACATCATGAATTTCACCCTAAGGAAGCTATGCTTTATCGTCAAGATTGGCACTCCAATTCTGTTCATGAAGTGCTTGTTTCACATAATGAATAAATGCTTGTACTTTTTTAGATTTCTCAAGACGTTTTGGATACACGCAATAGCAATTAACGATAGGCCCCTGTAAATCGGGCAAAACAGGCACAAGAGAAGTATTCTGCAATAAGATGTTTTCTTTCGCTAAGGTTACTATTCCGTACCCAGCTTCAGCTGCGCAATACATATTGTTGATGGTAATATAAGGTACATGTTTTTTACCTTCTTCCATACCCAATCCCAAATGCCAATTAACATTCATCAGTGGATGATCATGATCGCCATAGGAAATAAGCTGGTGGTTTTTGAGGTCTTCAACGGTTTTAGGGGCTCCATATTGTTCGAGGTAATCTAGGCTCGCATAAAGTCCTAAACTTAAATCCGTTAAACGTTCTCCTTTTACCTGAACATCATCGGGAATAAAAGGTAATAATGCGATATCTGCTTCACTTCGGGTAAAGTCAGGCACTGCATCAAAGCTTTTGATATTGATACGAACATTACTGTTATCGTTTAGAAAATCCTTAATTAAAGCAATGACAATATTAGAAATCCAGCCAGAAGGTGTTGCTATTTTTAAAAGACCTTCTGCTTTTTCCGTATCAACGGAAATGGCTGACTTAATACCTTCCAATTCTTTAAAAACAGTATGGCAGGTTTCAAGAAGTTTTTCTCCCTCAGGTGTCAGAGTCATTCCCTTTGGGTGGCGAACAAATAATTTTACCTTTAACCAGTATTCCAAATCAGAAATATGGCGACTAATAGCACTTGGACTCAAGTGCAAGCCGCAATTTGTAAAGCTTTTTGCCATACCAGCATGATGAAATATACGAAGTTTATCGAGATTCATAATAGAACTAAGCCTTAAAAAGAGGTTTGTTTTATTTTAGTAGAACAATAAAGCCAATTATAAATTGAAATCTTGCTACTAAATTAAGTGTAAGCGTTTTTTTTAATTTTTCCAAGGCTGATTCGAATTAATCACACAAGGTGAAAAGACTTTTAAATCATTTATCTCCAGAAAAGTAGTGGATTTAAGAAACTTTCCTAGGGTCTCATATAGTTCATTATTGCACTTTCGTCTAAACTTGAATAAGTGTATTGTTTTATAAAATACTCTTCTCTTTATACTGCTAGTCTTAGAAGATAAGGTGTTGCTTTTCAAAATATGAGTCCGCCAACTGAGTAATATGGAAAAATAAATAATTATAATGACTAATGCAATTTGCAAAGCCATCAATAAAATCTCTGCTTTGTCCGTAAAGGAAACATTGGCAAAGTGTTACTATCTTTTCGCAAAAAAAGGTATGGATGACAGGACTTATACTCACCTTTCAGCACGAGTCCCAGGGGAAAAAGCTTATTATATTTATCCTTTGGGAATGCTCTTTGAAGAGGTCACTCCTGACACCCTCATTAAGGTTGATTTTGACGGTAATATCATCGAGGGATCAGAACAAATTTTTAATGCAACGGGGTATGTAATCCATTCATCTATCTATGCAGCACGTCCCGATGTCAATGCGGTATTTCACTTACATACGCCAGCTGGTGTTGCAGTTTCTTGTCAAAAACAAGGTCTTATGCCTTTATCTCAGTTTTCTTTGCATTTTTATAACCGACTTTCCTATCATACTTATGATGCTTTGAATCTAAACATTGATCGTCAAGGTGACTTATTAATGACAGATCTTGGTCCTGACAATAAAGCAATGATCCTGCAAAACCATGGCACCGTGACCTGCGGTATAAATTCAGAAGAAGCCTTGTTCTATATGCTTTTTCTCGAAGAGGCTTGTCGGGTTCAAATTCAAGCGTTATCTGCTGGTATTGAAAATATGTTGAAGGTTCCTTCTGATATCGCAACTGAAGCTTGTCAGAATATGACGGATTTTGAAAAAAATAAAATAGGCGTTCGTGACTTTAAAGCAATGTGCCGTGTTACTCAATTTCCATGGCACTCTTGAAAAAATATTTTCTCCACCTCCTTTTTAGAGAAAAATCCATTAAGATTTTTGAGGGATTTCCATATCCAAAACAGAATCACAAGAGGCCAGTTGATAAGAATCAAAACGATCTAGTTTGTTATAACGAATATGTCCTTTAACTTTACGGATATAAGTGTGGCGTAATTCTGAATAATGATATAATCCATCCATCATTTTAATGCCGCATAGATCTTGATTGTTTTCTCGCAAACAGGCTCTAATATCTCGCATTTTTTTATAGGCTGGGTTCGCATTTAAGTTGCGCATATAAGCATTGACACTCACTGCCAAGGATTCATAAGCTTTTACACCAGATGGAAGGGTGACACCGTGGGTTGCGTTCTTAAGACGCGCTGCGTGGGACTGTCCCCACCCAGCTTCTTCGACGGCTTGTGCCAAAGCCATGGCTACAGGAATTACGTCAATTTTACGCAATAGATCAGAAATATTTTCTACCTTAAAGTGGCGGCAACGATATTTTTTGGCTAAATCAAAGAGGCGTTTTTTTTGTGTTTTCGTCAATTGATCCAATGATTTTTGAATATCAAGAACCTCTTTACGTTCTGTGTCAATTGAGGCGTTGGCTTCTAAAACCAAAGGTAAAATAGTGCGTAGAAAGAGTGATTTTTTTTCTTTAATAGTCAAGGTTTTCGCAAAATCATTGGGTAGGGATGCCAAGAAAATAGCGGGGACCTCCCCATGATTTTTTTCAACTATTCCTTTAGCCAAAGAAAGATCCAGGTCATAACCATGTTTGTCAAATAGAGCTAGAAGTTCTTTCGTTGTTGCCACTTGCACGAAAGTAGGAGGACGTTCTGCTTTGAAAGAAGTTGCAGAGGCTTTTGAAAAAAGAAAATCGTCCAGTTTGAATTTTTTTGTTGCGACAACTGCATATAAAATACAACAGAGTGCTAGTAAGCTCACGATGATAGCGCGACTCACATATAAGTTTATTTTTTTTGAAAATAATGATTGTTTTAGCATTTTAAAATCCCTTTTCACGTAGTCCCAAGCCGTTAAGTTAAACTGCAAGTACTTCTTTTACTTCTGGTACATAATGTCGAAGCATATTCTCGACACCATTTTTCAAGGTTACACTTGAACTAGGACAACCAGAACAAGCCCCATGCATTTTGAGGTAAACAATACCATCGGCAAAACGTTCAAAGGTGATGTCTCCCCCATCTTGTGCGACTGCTGGACGAATACGAGAGTCAATGAGTTCTTTAATCTCAGAAATAATTTCCAGGGTATCGGCATCAAGGTCAGCTTCCAAAACAATATTTTCACTTGGTGGAGTGCCTTGTCCCGCAGGCTCTGAACGAATTTCAACACTTTCATTTTCCATGAAATATTCCATAATATGGCCTAGAATTTGAGGCTTAAGGAGAACCCAGTCATATTCGGATGTTTTGGTCACGGAAATAAAATTAGGGGTGAAGAAAATTTCATCTACACCTATAATGGAAAAAAGAGATTCTGCCAAAGGCGCACGCCACGCAGATTCTTTGTTGGAAAATGTAATGGTTCCCTCAGCAGCCAACACAGGCTTTCCTGGAACGAATTTTAATACCAATGGATTTGGAGTCTCTTCTGTTTGGATGAACATAAAAAATACCCTTAAAGCAAGATGTGAGGCTGATAATAACACATTCATTCATTTTTTTCAAAAAGAATTAAAAAAACAGATATTTAGGTAGGGTCCCTCTCTCTAATCAATCATAGACCGTGAAAACTAAAGTTGTGCGCCATGACCCTTACCCCGTGGACGTTTACGTATTTTTTAAAAGACCTGCTTTTTTAAGAGCTACTGCAACGCCTTCTTTTCAATAAGAAAAACAAACATCATTCGCCTCTTTATCTTCAATTTCTTCTACATGTTGGTAGCCAACATAATTAAAAAGCTCGGTACTGCTAAAGTTATATTTAGAAAGCGAAGTTTTCCCAAAAAGGGATTTGTTATTTAAAACTTCATTCCATTCTTTTTGGAAAAAATCCACAAAATATGAAGGTGTGAAATAGCTATATAATTTGTCAACAAGGGCTTCTTTATCCATTATTGCTAGGGAATAAAACACACAATTTGGATATTTATCCACGTTTTGAGGATCAGTTAAGAACAGATTGCCCGCTAAAACACGCCTTAGATATGATATATTATGTGTTAAGTCGCTGTCTATCATTGCATTCTCACAATGAAAGTGATGATGAAGTTCAAGGTCAGAAAGAGAATTCTCAATCAGATTTCCAGTAAGTTTATATATATAGGTATGTATATACTCATCAATGGTTGATAGGTTTTTTAAATGTTCAGATTTCATTATAGTCATTAAATCCATTGTGTCTGGATGAATTATATGAGTTGAATAGTTCAATATGGTATTCGATTTACCAGTAGAGCAAGTGTAGAGTGTCCATAAATAAGTGTGGAAATTTTCGTATTGATTATCTTTATAAATCTTATTTTTAAGATCTAATAAATACGCAAAAAGTGCTCTTTGAACAGGAGAAATAATGCGATCATCGTCATCTTCAAATAACCCAAGTGAAATTAGGAAATGGTAAGAATTTTGAAGCTCAGGTTCATCATTAATAATTTCATTTCCTAATACACTAAATATTTTTTTTATATCTGAAAATTCATCAGAAAACTGCTCTTTTAGGTTTTTTATTTTCTGAATTTCCAAGTTAAAGTAATTCAGATTTAATACATAAGAATTTTCTTCAAAAGAATTTTTAGGGAGGGAGAACTCTACAAAATCCCTTTGAATATTTATGGAATGATTATAAAAAAGGTGCAAATCAATGCCTTCATTTTCTTCGTTTTTTTCTAGATAAAAGGAAGCTCGTTCTAAATTTGGAAGGCCATTTTTCAAACGACCGTACTTGCCTTCTTCGTACATTTTTCCTAAATATTTTTGAGCCCTTCTATGTTCTTGATCAGCTGCTTTTTTAAAGTAATTTCCTGCGGATTTATAATCTATTGATCCATTTTCTAAAAGGCCATAGAGACCATTTAAATATAGAATTGCTAAAGTATATTGAGCGGTAGGACTTCCTTGATTTGCTGCTTTTTTGAACCAATATCCAGCCATTTTATGGTTGGAGGAACCGTTGTCTAATGGTTTATAAAGGCCTGTTTGAAACAATCGTCCCAAACTCTGTTGACTGGTGATATCTCCTTGATCTGCTGCTTTTTCATACCATTCTCCAGCAGCATCATAATTTGGGTAGGTGTCTCCATAGCTATCCTATGAAGGCTCATAGAGACCTGATTCAAACAATAGCCCTAAGTTAGCTTGAGCTTTTATAGATTCTTGATTTGCCGCTTTTTTAAACCAATCTCCTGCGGATTTGTAGTCGATAGATCCATCTTCTAAGAGGCCGTATTTTCCACTTTTAAGAAATAACCCTAAGTTAAGTTGAGCATTGGCATGCCCTTGTTCTGCGGCTTTTTCATACCATTCTCCAGCAGCATCATAATTTGGGTGGGTATTTCCATTCTCATCCTCTATAGGCTCATAGAGACCTAATTCATACGATATTCCTAAATTAGCTTGGGCTCTAATAACTCCTTGAATTGCCGCTTTTTTAAACCAATCTCCTGCGGATTTTTGGTCGATAGATCCATCTTCTAAGAGGCCGTATTTTCCACTTTTAAGCAATAACCCTAAGTTAAATTGAGCATTGGCATGTCTTTGTTCTGCGGCTTTTTCATACCAATACCCAGCAATATCATAATTTGGGTAGGTATTTCCATTGTCATCCTCTATAGGCTCATAGAGACCTAATTCATACGATATTCCTAAACTAGCTTGGGCTCTAATAACTCCTTGAATTGCCGCTTTTTTAAACCAATCTCCTGCGGATTTTTGGTCGATAGATCCATCTTCTAAGAGACCGTATTTTCCACTTTTAAGCAATAACCCTAAGTTAAATTGAGACTCGGTATATCCTTGACCCGCGGCTTTTTTAAACCAATTTCCTGCGGATTGATAATCTGGAGTATTATCTTTTAATGGTTTATAAAAACCCTGCTTATATAATACTGCTAAGTTAAATTGGGAATCGGCACATCCTTGATCTGCTGCTTTTTTATAGTAATTTCCTGCAGAATTATAATCTGGAGAGCCATCTATTAAAAGGCCATATTGCCCGTTTTCATGCAATACCCCCAAGATAAATTGAGCATTAATATCCCCCTGAACTGCTTCTTTTTTACAGAAAAAACCAGCAGATTTATAGTCTGGAGATCCGTTATCCAAAAGAGAAAAACAATCTTCTGTGTATAATTTTACTAAATTAAATAAAGATTTTAAATCTCCAGACTGAGCTGCTTCTTGATAATATGAAACAGCTTTCTCTGTTTTTATATCTAAGTAATAGCTTAAAAAAGCTCTCATAAATAGCAAATGTTGATGGGTCTCTTTATCCATAGGTAACGGAGATTTCAAACGCGTGTGTAAGCAAATTAAAAGCCTTTCAGACTCTTCATTTTGTTGTAAAGCATATTTTTTTCTTTCCTTATTTGTCATGGCGTACAAGGAGTCAATAATATCGAAAAATTTAGACTGAAGTTCCCAAGTGGCGTGTTTATTTTTGGGGGGCTGCGTATCATCATTTTGGCGACATCTTTTTTTTGATGAACGGAATTCTTCAGAAAGATTTTTATCTTCTTCACTATTTTCATGATGAGTAGAAAAAGAATTTTGTGAAAATAAAAGCAAAAAAATGGAAGTGAGGATGGTTTTTCGCAAAGCATTAACTCCTAGGCGTAAGGTAAAATAAAAAAACAAAATACAATATAGTTTTAATTTTGTCAATAGATTTACTACTTTATAAGAATAGTTCGGGGGAAATAGGCGTTACTCCCTCGCTCCTAGATTGGAACTTTTTTTAAATCACTATAGAGGTTGAAACCTTGAGTTATTTTTCGAAATTAGGTAGAATTTGAAGGTATCAATTTTTAGGTTTTATTTACATGCGTGTTTTCTCATATATTTTATTTATTTCTTTTTTTTCCATCACTGGATCTTTTGCTGCGGCAAAAAGTCTGGGAAAACACGGAGATTGGCACGCCTATAAAAAAGATGGGGTTTGTTATATGGTTAGTATGGCTCAAAAAAGTGAAGGTAAATATAAAAAACGCGGTGATGTTTATCTCGTAGTAACGCACAGACCTTCTCAAAAAAGTAAAAACGTTGTGAGTTTTCATGCGGGGTACAGCTTTAAAAAAGGCGCACAAATAACCTCAACCATTATTGCAAAAGCAGGTAATAAAACAGAAAAACTTTTTACTGAAGGTGAGATTGGGTGGTTTGTTGACGCAAAAACAGATACGTCTATGGTTGACTATATGACAAAAAAAGGAATCTCTATGATTTTTACCGGCACGTCGGCAAGAGGCACTCGTACAAAAGATACAGTTTCTTTAAAAGGCGCATTCTCTGCTCATAGAGCTATTTCAAAGAGCTGTGCAACTCGATAGTTTTTACTTTATTTTTTCTATAGAGACCTCTTCTATGGGGTCTTTTTTTGATGCTAAAAAAGATTTATGGGTTAAAAATTTCCTAACTTGTTATTTTTAACTTAAAAGAGAATGCTTTGCATATAAAAAGAATAACGTTTATATTATGCTCAGTATTTTAAAAGGCGTTTTTTTCGAAATGATTTTAAGTAGCCCATTTCAAACCGCACAGAAGGTTTTCTATTATGAATTATAAAGACACGATTTTCTTACCCCAGACATCTTTTTCAATGCGTGGAAATTTATCTGAAAAAGAACCCCTAATGGTTGAAAAATGGCAAAAAGAAAACCTGTATAAAAAAATACGAGAAGCACGTGCAGGAGCAGAGACTTTTCTGCTGCATTGGGGCCCCCCTTATGCCAATGGACACTTACATGCTGGCCACGCCTTGAATGGCATTTTGAAGGACATCGTCGTGCGTTCTCACACCATGATGGGGGAAAATGCTCCGCTGGTTCCTGGGTGGGACTGCCATGGGTTACCCATTGAATGGAAAGTTGAAGAAGCCTATCGCAAAGCAGGTAAGAAAAAAGAAGATGTCCCCATTAATGAATTTCGCCAAGAGTGCCGTTCCTTTGCGCGCAAATGGGTGGATATTCAAGCTCGGGAATTTGACCGCCTGGGTATTTTGGCGGATACAAAAAAACCTTATATCACCATGGATTTTAAATCCGAAGCAGCCATTGCCAAAGAATTTATGACTTTTCTTGAAAGTGGTGCTGTTTATAAAGGCGTGCGCCCTATCATGTGGTCTCCCCTTGAGAAAACAGCCTTAGCTGATGCTGAAATGGAATATCAGGATAAGAAATCACCTGCTATTTATGTTGCTTTTGATATTCAAAAAACAGATCTATTAAACCTTAAAAACACAAAAGTTGTTATTTGGACGACGACTCCTTGGACAATTCCTGGAAACCGAGCCGTTGCCTATGGTGCTGATATTGATTATGTAACTATTGAGGTTAAATCCGTTGAGGAAGAGTCAAAATTCTCCATAGGATCCAGGTTTTTGCTTGCTAAAAATTTGCACGAAAAGATTTTGGCTGAAATTGGCGTGAGAGATTTTGAGGTCATTGCACACTTCAAAGGATCGGACCTTGCCAATACCATTTTAAACCATCCCTTCAAACATCTTGGTTATGATTTTGATGTGCCCATGATTGAAGGGCACCATGTGACAACGGAAACGGGAACGGGTCTTGTGCATACGGCACCTGGTCATGGTCCCGATGACTTTGATTTGGGTCGTAAGTTTAATCTCGAAATTGCTGATACCATTAATGATAATGCGGTTTATACAGATTCTGTAAAAGAATTTTCGGGTATTCACGTTTTTAAAGCTGATCCTGTTGTGCTAACGGCTCTGCATAAAGCGGGAGCACTTGTTTATAAATCCACTATTAAGCACAGCTATCCTCATTCTTGGCGCTCAAAAGCTCCTTTGATTTTCAGAACAACCCCTCAATGGTTTATTCGCATGGAACATGAAGTTCAGGGGAAAAGCTTGCGTGATTGTGCGTTGTCCGAGATCAAAAAAACAAACTGGATTCCTGCACAAGGGGAAAACCGCATCAATGGTATGGTCAAGGATCGCCCAGATTGGTGTTTATCAAGGCAAAGATCGTGGGGAGTTCCCATCACTCTTTATACCCACAAAGAAACGGGGGAGATTTTGAAAGATCCCGCTGTCAATAAACGTATCCTTGATATATTTGAATCTGAAGGTTGTGATGTATGGTTTGGCGAGGATCACAGTCGTTTTTTGACTCCCGATCATAATACTGATGATTATACGCCCTGTCAGGATATTTTGGATGTGTGGTTTGAATCTGGCGCAACTCAAGGCTTTGTTCTAGAAGGTCGTCCAGAACTTCAACGACCCGCAGATATGTACCTTGAAGGATCGGATCAGCACCGTGGATGGTTCCAATCATCTTTATTAGTTGGATGTGGTACAAGGGGCGATGCTCCCTTTAAAACCGTCGTGACCCATGGCTTTACCGTGGACGCCAAGGGTCTTAAAATGTCAAAATCCGTTGGCAACACGGTTTCTCCTATGGATATTGCCGATGAAGTGGGTGTTGAAATTTTACGTCTTTGGGTCGTGAGTTGTGATTACACCGATGATTTGCGTATGGGGAAAGATATCCTTAAACATCAACAAGATATTTATCGCCGTTATCGCAATACTTTACGTTATTTATTAGGGGCCTTAGATGGATTTGATGGTACATTATTGACTCCTTATGATCAGTTGCCGACTTTAGAAAAATCAGTTTTGAGCCACTTAGTTGAGCTTAAAAACCATTTTGATAAAAGTGTTGATACCGTAGATTTTCAAAGTTTTTATAGTCGTCTTCATGCTTTTTGTAGTGTTGATTTATCTGCTTTTTACTTAGATATTCGTAAGGATTCCCTTTACTGTGACCCTTTGAATGCACCAAAACGTCAAGCAGCTCTAACAACAATGCACTATGTATTTCAATACCTTGCGCATTTTTTATCTCCTGTAATTCCCTTTACAGCAGAAGAAGCTTGGCAATGTCGTTATCCAGAAAAAGAGTCCTTACAGCTTTCTATTTTTCCAGATGACCATAGTGCTTGGAAAGATCATAATAAATCACACTTAGAAATTGCAGTATTGCGCTCCTTGCGTTCTGTTATGACGTCTGCCCTTGAATTTGCACGAAAAAATGGCGTAATTGGGTCAAGTTTACAAGCAAAAATAGATGTTTATGATCCTGATGGGTTACTTGATAAATATATTGAAGCTGGTGAAGATTTTGCAGAGCTTCTTATTGTATCCCAATTTTTCATCCATAAAGAACCAGTGCCAGAAAATGCTTATCAAGATAAAAATTTAGGCGTTGTTATTTCTAAAGCAACCGATGATAAATGTGCCCGTTGCTGGAAAATATTACCTGACGTTGGGTCACATAGAGCCCATCCAACTTTATGTTCAAGGTGCACAACAGTTTGTGATTCAATGGTTGAAAGTGCGGGTTAGTTTTATGGAATCAAAAATGCGAAACCGCCTTATGGGATTTATTTTTATTGCAGTCACATTGATTTTGGATCAAGCAACCAAATTTTATATGATCAGTGATATCATGAATCCGCCTCAACTTATTCAAGTGACATCTTTTTTTAATTTTACTTTAGCGTGGAATACGGGGGTGAGTTTTAGCCTTTTTGATTCCTATGGTGATGTTGGAACATATGTTTTGTTGGTGGTTTCTGGCATTATTAGCTTTGTCTTTTTTGTGTGGCTTTGGCGTTCAAAAAATCACTGGTTATCTGCGGGCATTGGAATGGTTATTGGAGGCGCGCTCGGCAATATTATTGATCGCATCCGTTATGGGGCCGTTATGGATTTTATAGATTTTCATTATGAGCTTTATCATTGGCCCGCTTTTAATTTGGCTGACACTTTTATTTGTGTGGGTGTGGTTTTTATTTTTATTGAATCGTTCCTAGAGTCTAAATGGGAACAAAAAGGAGAAAAAAATGCGTAATTTTATATCTATGACAGCGATTTTATCGGCAATTGTAATGATATCTGGTTGTGATAAAACACGGGAAGTATTTGGTCTCAAACGGACACAGGTCGATGAGTTTGGTGTGGTTGATCGTCATCCTTTATCAACACCTCCTAATTATAACCTCCGTCCACCACTGAAAAACGCAAAGAATCTTGCCCACAATATCGTGAATCGAAAGGCAAAAAAAGCAGTTTTTGGATCTAACGTAGGTGACACTTCTGTTCCTGTTGCTGCTGGAGAAAAAGCGTTTCTTAATGAGGCAGGTGCTACAAATTTAGATCCTGATGTACGCTCAAAAATTGCAGATGAAAATCCAGCCATTGAAAAAGAAGGCCTTCCATCCGTTGGAGAAGATCTCGTGTTTTGGAAAAATAAGTCAACCCGTAAAAATGATGACGTTATTGATCCCCAAGTTGAAAATGAAAAATATAACCGTTAATAAACAGTTAGGAAATTTCCATGGTGCAAATGTTAAAAAAACATCTATTCTCTTCTCAGGCGTTCTCTTTTAAGGGGAAACAGAAGAATTTTTCTTTAGGGGTTTTTCTTTTTATCACTTTTTTTTCTGTGGCGCCTCTTAGTGCCATTGTTAGTACCCTTGAAAAAGGAGGCGAAAAAAAAGAGACAGTTCTGAAGGAATATTCTCACAAAGGAGATGAACAAAAGTTTTCTGAAAAGTTTTACAATGCCCAAAAATTCACCCTTAAAAATGGATTGCGCGTTTTTCTTATTGAGCACCATAGAACCCCAGTTGTTTCGCAAATGGTTGTATACCGTATTGGGTCTGCCGATGATCCTATTGGAAAATCAGGGCTGGCTCATTTTACTGAACACTTGATGTTCAAAGGACCAAAAGGGTCTGATCCAGAACGGATTATGTCCGATGCAGAAACCGTTGGCGGCATGGTTAATGCTTCAACTGGTTATGATACAACGCAATATTATGAAATTGTCCCAAAGGAACATATTGAACATTTTATGAAACTTGAAGCCTCACGTATGCGTAACCTTCCCGTGCGTGCCGAAGACGTGACACCAGAAATATCCGTTGTCCTAGAAGAAGAAAACATGCGTTATGGAAACAATCCTTATACGCAATTTTATTTCGACCTGAGAGCAGCTTTTTTCCGTCACCATCCTTATCAAACTCGTCCCATTGGGTATCGCAGCGAAATAAAAACCTACACACCTGAAGATGTTGACTCTTTTCACAAAAAACACTATGGCCCTAATAATGCCTTTGTTATTTTAAGCGGAGATATGACTTTGCCTGAAGCAAAACGCCTCATGGAAAAATATTACGGTGATATTCCAGCGCGCGGTGGATGGTCCGATCATGGACGTGGTCGCGTCAAAGAACCTGAGTTAAAAATAGATATTATCCTTAATAAGAAATCCGATCAGGTGGCATTACCTTATATTTTTGAATTAATGCCAGCCCCAGATTATACCCCTCAAAATCGCACGGAAGCAGAGGCTCTTAGTGTGGGATTTTTTGCATTAACCAATACTCTTACGGGCATTTTATATCGCCGACTTGTGGAGGAGTTAAAGGTTGCTACTTTTATTAATATTTCTTCTAATTATTTAAGAATGGATGATGACCCTATTTTCTTGAACATGCAAACTGCAAAGGGTGTATCCCTTGAAAAACTTGAAAAAACTTTTAAAGAAGAACTGAATAAAATTTTGGATTTAGGGTTAAGTGAGCAACAGCTTAAAGACTATAAAATCCAGATGTTAGCAGGTGTTGCTTTTGTAAAGGATTCCCTTATGGCGGGTGCAGGAGATTTAATTTCTCCTCTAATCTCTGAAGTTCCTTTGGCACGTACGGAGGCAGTCTCAGAATTGGTTCATAATATTAATGTTGATGAAATTAATACAGCCTTACGTAAATATTTGAGACCTAAACACTCGGTGAAAGGTTACCTGTTGCCCGAACAAAAGAAAAAAGTTAAAAGTTCTGAAGTCAAAGCACTTCAAAAACAGCTGCCTCAAAAAAAATTCACAAGAAAAATTGGCCCCTTAAAAACAAGGACTGAAAAATGAGATTTAAATTGACTCTCCTGACGATCTTTACGATTTCTTTATTTGCTTTTTCCTTAAAAGCCATAGAAATTCATTCATTAAAAACACCAAAAGGTATTACTGTTTGGTTTGCACCAGACAAGTCAGTTCCCATTATATCTATGGAATTTATCTTTAAAAATGCAGGTTCAGCTCAGGACCCCAATGGCCTTGAGGGATTAGCTGTTTTTACAGCATCAATGAGAGGAGAAGGGGCAGGGGACCTCGATGCCAATGCTTTTAAAAACCTTGTCTCAAAGCTGGGTGTGCGCCTTTCTACCCAGGTAACCAAAGATGATTTTATGGTGATTCTGTCTACAACTCTGGAAACAAGGGCACAAGCCGTTTCTTTGTTAAAGGATGTGCTCTATCGTCCTCGTTTTGATCAGGATCGTATTGACCTAAAAAAAACACAGGTAAAAGCAGATTTGCTGGAGAGTTATAAAAGTCCTGGATATAAATTAAGTCGCATGACGGCGGATCATCTATATGGAAACCATATTTATGGCCGTGAACATACATCGGAATCCATTGATCGTATAACGCGAAGTGATATGCAACGTCTTGCTGAAAAAAGTTTTGCAAAATCTAATTTGGTTGTTGGCGTTTGTGGAAATTTAACGTCTAAAGAAGTTATGAAAATGGTGGATGACGTTTTTGGTGATTTGCCCGATACCGTTGATCTTGTTAATGTCCCTCCTGTTGACGTGGTTTATGACAATCAAAAATATGTTTTCAAACATGAACTTCCACAAACACAGGTTTCTATTATTCACAAAGGATTACACGTTACTCACCCTGATTTCATGAAATTGAACCTGGCTTTAAGTATTTTTGGTCAGGGATTTAAAGGACGTTTATTACAGGAAGTTCGTGAAAAAGCAGGTCTTGTCTATACAATTTCCAGTGGCCTTAGCAACCTCGAAAAACTACAGCTTATTGTGATAAAATTTGGTACAGAAAATAAAAAAGTTAATGATTCTTTTTCTATTATTCAGCGAGAATTTATAAAATTTTCACAATTTGGCGTAACGGAACAAGAATTAAGTGATGCAAAAAAATCTGCCATTGGCTCTTATGTTTTAGGGCATTCCTCAACTATTGCAGTTGCTGATACCATAATGTTTTTACAGCGCTATAATTTTCCTATAACTTTTATGAACGATCGCTCTAATATGATTAATTCCATTACGTTAAAAGAAATGAATAGGTTTATTAAAACTTTTTTCAATCCAAATAAAACGCTTTCTTTTATGGTGGGGAACCCTGTAATTGATGGGAATTTTCAAACGGAATTTACCACACAAAAAGGAAGTTAAAAATGACTTGTGACTTTAAAAGTTTTGATTTTCCTTCTGCATCAACCTCAAGATATCTAGAATCTGTAAATACCGTTTTAGAAAAAAGTTTAAAAGGAGTGTATGCCTTTTTTGATGTCCTTGAAGATGAAGATCATTTTCAAGAAGTTTTACATAAAGCAGCAGAGCTTAAAGAAAAATTTTCAACTTTTGTTATTCTTGGCACGGGGGGCTCGTCCCTTGGGGCAAAAACATTATGTGATCTTTCGACCAATCCTTTCCAAGAAAACGTCCATTTTTTGAATAATGTCGACCCTTTGACTATTCATCACTTAGTGGATGTTTTAGACCTTGAAAAAACTGTTTTCATTGCAATTTCTAAATCTGGTTCCACTGCAGAAACCTTAATGCAAACGTTGTGCTTGATGAAAGTTGTTGAAGAAAAGGGTTTGGACGTTAAAAACCATTTTCAAATCATCACGGAAGATAAAGACTCTCCCATGGATCGATTGGCGAAAAAGTATGCCATGACGTCCTTGACTCATCATAAAAAAATTGGGGGGCGTTTTTCTATTTTTTCCAATGTTGGTTTGTTACCAGCCGCCCTATCAGGTGTTGATATTAAAATTTTGAGATCTTCCGCATTGGTAGCCTTTAAAAATTTTAAAGAGACTAGCGCCGTTGATCATCCTGCTGTTCAAGGTGCCATTTCATCGGCCTTGCACCACGCAGAAGGACGTAATATCTCCATTATGATGCCCTACCTTGATCGCCTGCAATCTTTTGCAGCTTGGTACTGTCAACTTTGGGGAGAAAGCCTTGGTAAAGAAGGAAAAGGGACGACACCCGTTGTGGCCCTTGGTACCGTGGATCAGCACTCTCAACTACAACTCTATAGTGATGGACCCGATGATAAGATTTATACATTTCTTGTGCAGGATACATCTAAAGTTTGGCTAGATCGTAACCTCACGCCCAATGGGTATGTCTCTATGGATTCAAAATTAGAGTATCTTAAGGATCGTACCATGGGGGATTTATTGTTTGCTGAAGCCCGCGCTACCATGGAAGCTTTGGAACATAAAGAACGTCCCGTACGGGCGATTTTTTTTGCTAAAATGGCAGAAAAAGAACTTGGAGAATTGTTGATTCACTTTATGTTAGAAACCATTATATGTGCTGAAATTATTGGTGTTGATGCTTTTGATCAACCTGGGGTGGAAAAAAGCAAGGTTTTAACGCGCTCTTACCTGAAAAACCTACGTTCCTAAAAGAGTAAAAGGGTTAAATTTTATGTCTATTCGTTTATTGCCGCCCAATCTGATTAACCAAATTGCTGCGGGTGAGGTTTTGGAACGTCCAGCATCAGCCATCAAAGAATTGGTTGAAAATAGCTTGGATGCAGGGGCAACGGCCATCGAAATTTCTTTGCGCGATGGGGGACGAAGTTATCTTTGTATTATGGATAATGGAAACGGCATGAATCAAGAAGATTTGCTTATGTGTGTGCAACGCCATGCAACGTCAAAACTTCCCCATGGAGATTTATTTGATATTAAAACCCTTGGCTTTCGAGGTGAAGCACTTCCCTCCATTGGGTCCGTTGCACGCCTTAAGATAACGTCAAAACATGAAAGTGAGGATAATGCATGGTGTCTGACCATCGAAGGTGGCACCCAACGTGATCTGGAACCAGCATCTCTTCCCAAAGGCACAAAAGTTGAAGTAAGTGATCTTTTTTTCGCAACCCCAGCCCGTTTGAAATTTCTTAAAGCAGCCCAAACGGAAATTACTCATATTCAAGATTCCTTAAAACGACTAGCCATGGCAAACCCAACGGTTTCTTTTATTCTCAAAGATGAAAAACGGATATTTTTTCATTATCCTGCCCAAAAAACCGATGACGAGAACGGCCCCTTAAAACGTCTTGGCTCTATCATGGGCGAAGATTTCACCCACAATGCCTTGGCCATTGATTTGGAACAAGAAGATTTTGTTCTCAAAGGTTTTGCGGGTTTACCAACCTTGAACCGTGGAAATGCACAATATCAATTTTTATTTGTGAATGGTCGCCCTGTTAAAGATAAAATCCTTAACCATGGTGTGAAAGTTGCCTATGCCGATTATCTGGCGCGGGACCGTTTTCCTTTGGTGTGTTTATTTCTTGAGCTCGACCCTCGAGCTGTTGATATGAATGTTCACCCTGCCAAGACCGAGGTACGATTCAGGGACCCTGGAAAAGTGCGTGGCATTATCGTGAGTGCCCTTAAAAATGCATTGGCGGGTTCTGGTTTTAGAGCATCTACAACGGTGGCCGATGCAGCATTATCTTCTTTTAAATCCTCAATTGAGCATCAACCAACCCTTAAAGTTTCAAGGCAAGGTGGCGGTGGATCAGGTGGCTCAGGTTTTGCACAAGGACATCAAACATTTTCCCACCTTTCGGGCTCTTCACCATCTTCGAGACCAACCTATAGTCATCGGTCATTCAAACTTGGGGCAAGGGCCAGAGATTTTGCTCTGAATGCACAAGCACCTATGGAATCAAAAATAGGACCAAGTGTGAATGCCCCTTCTGGTTTTTCTGA
>JAJRPZ010000020.1 GCA_024280495.1 Alphaproteobacteria bacterium | reverse complement strand
GCATCGGCAATGGTAAAGGGCACGTTCAAAATACGAGCGAGAGTTTGAGCCAAAAGTGTTTTTCCGCAACCCGTCGGACCCAAAAGCAATATATTAGATTTTTGCAATTCAACGTCTGCCGTTCCCTTCATATGCTCTACACGTTTATAGTGGTTATACACCGCAACGGAAAGAACCTTTTTTGCATCGGATTGTCCAATGACATAATTATCAAGGTGCTCTGTGATTTCCTTTGGAGTCGGCATGTGATCGGGGTCAATTCCTAAAGGACCAGCTTTATTTTCTTCGCGAATAATATCTATACAAAGATCAACACATTCATCACAAATAAAGACGTTTGGACCTGCAATGAGTTTTTTAACCTCATGTTGGCTTTTGCCACAAAACGAGCAGTGGAGAACTTCTTTTTCTTTTTCTTTTTTACTCATGCGGGGTCACCTTTACCTCTAAAAATCAATTTGTTATAAAAATTAACCTCAAGGTCCATTGTTTAAGTCCATCTACTTTTTATCAAATTATTTTAATCTGACAATGTCATTTTGCACAAAACAAGATAATAAAACGTTAACAAACTAATTAAATTTTTATATTACAAGTTAAAAAAACAAAAAACACGTTATCTCAACATCTTAGGAGGCGTAAATCTTTTGTTAACTTTTAAGTCTTATGATTAAAGCATAAATGAGGTGATTCGTGAAAAAAAAATTAGAAAAAATATCCATCATTCTTTTTATTGCTTTTACGGGAGTGGCTTTTACAGCATTTTCCACAACGGAAGCCCAGGGAAGGTCGCGATTAAAAATGGTCATACACAGTATGAACATAACCCCCGTGATGTCGCAAAAAGAATTTGATAAGATTCAAGAAGACTCATCAAGAGCCAAAGAAACCGAGGTATTTCTCGCCGAAACTTATCAAGAAGACCTTTTCAAAAGCCGTGTGATCAATGCCCTCATAGCGCCTTACGATGAAGAAGGATTAGCTAAATCTGGAAAATCAGGTCTTCCTTTTCTTGAAATGCCAGCAAAGGAATTAGAAGAATTAAACCTTTCCCCAAGTATAATATCCACCATTAATGCCACCATTCAAAATGATGATGAAATTGATAAAGCGCCACCTGTTTCACTTTCAAAAAAATCATCAGTGGTCACTGAAATAGCTCCAGGTATTTTTGATGTCGATGAAGATTTTGAGAAAATAACCGATGATGTGATTCTCATGAATCAATTAGCCTATGCCATTGGTAAACGAGGAACCATTAATGGCTCCTATGATAAGCTCATCAAAAAACTCAAGGGGCAATTTGCGGAAAATGGGTGGGGCATTTGGGAATTTGAAGGTATGACTGGTAAAGGAAACACAGTCCATGATACCCCTGGTTTTGTTGCCTACAATAAACAAACAAACAACATGACTGTTATTTTACGAGGTTCCCAAACAAGAGAAGACGACATAGGGTCTCCTGATTGGGCCGTCAACTATGATGCAGGTCATATTCCTTCTCCTTTTGGTGGCACAGTGCATCGGGGCTATTACAATCGCATGCTCACCATTATGCCTAATATTAAAATCATTATGAAAGCCCTTATTGAGCATATGGAAGCAGATGAAAAATCCAATCTCAAAATCACCGTTAGTGGTCATAGCCAAGGAGGAGGTCTTGCCTCTATTGCCCTTCCTATGATTACTGAAATGCTTGAAAAAACTAAAATCCTTGGTAAAGAGTTCAATAATTCTGAGGACAATGTCGTGCGCGGTTACCTCCTCTCTTCACCTCGGGTTTTTGCTGGGGAAGAAGCACGGGAGCGCATACACAGAACCATAGGAAAAGATAATATTATTCGCCAACAAGTTATCGGTAATATTTTAGCTGACCCTGTTCCCCTGGCGACACCAGGAAAAACCCTTACTGCGCTTATTTCACTTATCCCCTTCAAAGGAGAAAAGTGGGCCGAAAAATATGGCAGTAGAACTGGAAATGTCTCCCTTGGGTATCTGGCAGGAGATTTATCTAAAGATGCTATTAAACGAAGTCTCGCTAGAACAGCAGGAGATTTTATACTAGAAAGAGCACAGCGGAATCTGAGATTTAGCTTAGACTATATAGAAATGTCTATTAAGTACCCCATTTATTCTCCATCCCTTAAAAATGCCAAAGATTTTTTCAAAAATATGCTTTTAGATGTCAAAAGAACGGCATTTCTTTTCTTAGCTCCCTTACATTATGGCAACCCAGAACAAAAAATTGAGCCAGGAAAGTCATTTTTTAACCCAGAAATCGTTGGTGGATATGGTGAGAACTCTTTGACCATTGCAGATCTTCTCCATCAAGGCTATGTATTCCGCAACAATGAACGAAAAGGCTTAGACGGTGTTGTACGCACGGCTATTGAAACTTTAGCTGATATCAATAAAACAATTCCAAGTCTTTCAGGGGCCGTTGCTGGTATAAAAAAAGCCCCTAGAAAAATAGCTAAAACACTCAAAGGTGCTTTTAAGAAATTCAAAAATCAGTTCGCGTAACCTCCATAGTTGATTCGTTTTTTGTTTATAAGAGGCGCAAGGGACGACGGCTATAACTTATAGCCAAGGAGCGCAGCAACAAAGTGTAAACAAAAAAATGATTAGCTATAAATACCGAGAACTTCTTTCATGGAATAAAGCCCTGGGGGTTGATTAAACACCCATTTAGCAGCCCTGAGAGCTCCTTTTGCAAACACAGAACGACTCAATGCACGATGAGAGAGTTTTATCATTTCTTCCTCTGACGTAAAAATCACTTCATGATCGCCAAATACACCACCACCGCGTTTAGCACTGAGGCCAATTTCACCAGTTTTGAAAATGTGGTTACATTGCAATGCCGTGCCATCAAAGCGATTTGTTCCAACATTATCAAGATCCACACCGCGCCCTTTAGCGGCATGCAGAGCCAGAGTCATAGCCGTCCCAGAAGGAATATCTTTTTTAAGACTATGGTGCATTTCACTAATATCAATGTCGAAATCTTGAGCTTCTAAAATACGTGCCATTTTTTCAACAAAAGTATTTAAAATTGTAATACCAAGGCTCATGTTTGTGTCATAAACAATGGGAATATGATTTGCCAAATCTTTAATCCCTTGAAGTTGCACAGCACTCAACCCCGTGGTGCCAATCACCAGTGGCGTTTCATAAATTTTCGCGTACTCAAGGTGTTTTTCCAAGGCTTCTGGCAAGGTGAAATCAACAAACACGTCAGTTTTTTCAAACCCCTTGACCATATCTGCCCTATATAAAGGCGATTTTTCCTGGTCTTCTAAGAAAACTTGCGCACCAATCAATGGATTTCCTTCCCGAACAAGAGCCGCACTTAAAGAGCAGCCAATATCATTGTCAACCACATCAATCAAGGCTTTTCCCATGCGTCCATTGGCTCCAAAAACGCCTATATTAAGGGGTCCTAGTTTATCTTTTTTATTTTCACCCATTTTTTCTCTCATCCAATTTCATAGATATTAGTTTAGCCCCTCCCCCCTAAAAAAGAAAGAGGCACAAAAATAGAAGGCATATTTACTTTAAATTAATATCTTTTTGTTAAAATTCAATTGGTTAGACTAGTTTATTTTAGGAGAATGCTATGTATAAGAAAGTGGGGAATTGCTGTAAAGAACATCGCTGGATAATTTATTGGGTCCTCGGGATTACAATTTTATTAGGAGTTTTATGCATATATTTTTTTAATACTTGGGGGATAGACCTAATAAAAGATGGACCTGCAAACTTTATAAAAGACGAACCTAATGGAAACGGATCTGCTGTAGCTGAAGTAAATGCATTTCTCTATTTTCTTTCTGGCGCGGGAGCAATTCTACTTGCCTTAATTGCATATAAACAAATAAGGCCTATTCGACAAACCGCAAAAGCTAAATTTCTTTTACGAATTGATGAGCGTTGGACCTCGAAAGAAATAACTGAGGTTAGACAGATGCTATGGGGTGAATATAGAAAAGCAAAAAAAAAGCATGGGAAAAATAGGTATCTTAGAGGGGAGAATTTTAATGATAAACAAAATTCAAAAATAAAAGAACTGAGCATAGACACAGTTGGAGATCATATAATTGAAATACATAAAAATAATAATTTAGAAATACTCTTCAAATATCTTAATTTTATGGAACTAATGGGGACTATTTATAAAATGAAAGAGGATGGGCTCATTGAAGACAATTTATTGAAGAATTTATTCGGCAAAAAATTAAGAACCTACATCCTCTTTTACGAAAAATATCTCAATGATAAATTTCCAGATGATCCCCCTCCTGCTAAAAAACTACTCGCGCATTTAAAAAAAGAGGGGTCATGAATTTATTTAAATGGTAAAAGTCCAAAGTAAAAAATTAAGTTACTATGATGTTCATCCCAAATACCAAAAAGCAGCAACCCCTAAAATAGCCAGACTAGAACTTGTCTGAGCCTCAGGCATAAAGCTGTAAAGATAAGAACTCAAAGACTGCCCATTAGATTCAACTGGCGCATTAATCCAGTCTTGATGCACTGATAAAAGCAACGGAGCGGCTACTTGGCCGACTTCTGGATTCATAAAGGGCATGGGGGCTCCAAGGGCCGTTAAATATTTTCCTAAATAATTTTGATATATACTTGATAAACTCTGCATAGTTTTTCCTAAAAAATTATTGCTGGGCTCAAGGGACGCTCCTCGATTTATGGCAATAAGTTTCTTATTCAAGTAAACTCCGCCGCCGCTCATTCCATAGCGAATACCAAGTTCTCCCACTATAGGTTCTTCACGCGGTATCGCGATATCCGTTTTATCACTATGCATTCCAATTGGATGAGAAACTATAAAATAAACCTTGCCGTCCTCATAACGAGTCAGCATATTTAAAGGCGATACCACTGCTCGTTTCACACCATCATTATAGGTGAAATGTTGGGCGACATCACCATTGAGGCCATATCCAACACTCACTGAAAGGTAATCATTGTATTTATAGTAATCGTTGATGGCGGCATTATAGGTATCAAGGTATTCGTCCATGGCCGTTGAGTAAAATTTTAAAGAATCATTTCGTTCTTCAACAATAGAGCAATAAATATCAACTTTCTCACGATATTCATCAATATTCTCAGAACTATATTCTGGACATTCTGGCGCGTCTTGATTTAAAATTTCTGGCTCTTCAGGTTGTTTAATAAGACTTATGTCTGGAAACTCCTTAGGTATTTTGTAATTCACTTCAACTGCATGAGAATCATCTGGATGGTCAACCAGAGACAACTTTAGTTTTGCTATATCAAATCTGGGTTGCTTTCCGCTAGAAAACCATTGAGGATGAAATTCAATATCGACAACAGCAAAACGCTGAACGTCTTCATCTTCATCGATATTAAGGAACAAAGAGGCAATCCACTGGCGCCCACGGTACCAAGGCATAACACAGTGCGCATTGGTCAAGGCAACATAATCACCAGAATCATTGAGGCCAAGATAAACAGTAGACCCAGAAAAAACATCTTGACCCAAAACTGTTGCACTAAGCTTCATAGTGCTTTTATAAGGCAAAGCCAGGGTTTGCATTTGCTCTTCTGGGGATAACCCTATCAAATAAGAAAAGTCTACTTTATCATCCTCAGAAAGAATTGACCCCCTCACAAAATTAACAGTAGTTAAGAACAAAAAAAGAAACAAAGTGGAAATTTTCAAACACATAATAATATTCCATATAATAATAATATATATAGGTGAATACTATGAAGAAATCAAGTAAAAACTAAAACTGGAAAGATCGTGGGTCAGTTACATGTTTGGTATAGATGGTTTTATCAGCTTGATGAATAGCCGTTTCTTGAATATCTGACTCATATTCACTTTCAATAATGGTGGCACGCAAAAATATCACGAGCTCCGTCACCGTGCGATCATGGGACTTTCCTTTGAAGAGCCCTCCTATGCCTGGAATATCCTGAGCCGTTGGGATACCATCTTGCTCATTGGCAGATCGCTCCTCCATAAGGCCACCCACCACCACAATTTCACCAGAATTCATGGCCAGAATAGTATCTAACTCACGTACTTGGACTTCGGGGACAAATGAATCAAAACTTTGGTTGGGGTTCAGGCTCACCGCAGGATCTTTCACATTGCGAACTATTTGAGAAATAGTGGGGCGCAAAGTCATGATAATTTTACCATTTTTACTGATGGTCGGGTGCACATACAACATCAATCCAATGGGAACAGTTTTCACATCACTTGTGTAAGTTGTGCGCTCATTTCTCCCCTGATCGTGATAATAATCACGTGTTTGATTAAGCTTAAAATACACTTGATTCCGCGCGACTTTCAAAACAGCAGGACTGTTATTCATCACCGTTAAGCGTGGGTTAGAAAGGGTACGCACCGTCCCAAATTGGTTTAACATACTCAATAGCCCCGTAATTTTTTCAGAGCTTCCCCCTAGGGTAAAAACATTACGCGCTGGCGAGAGAGAACGATTTAAATGACCTGCCGTTGCCACATCACCCAGGGGAGCCTGAAGCACAAAGTCTCCCTTAAGGGCATTCCAGTTAATACCGCTTTTGAATTGATTTTTAAGATTCACCTCAACAATTTTTGCCTCGATTAAAACCTGGCGTTCCACACTTTCTTGAAGAAGATCTAAGTATTTAGCAATTTGATCCTGTTGACGTTTAGTCGTATTGACGGAAATAATACCAGCTTGTTTATGGATATTGAATTTCACGGCACCATTATCAACAGCATTTAATGTTCCAAAATTAGTTAAGATTGTCTCGAGGCTTTGACTTAATTCTCCCCAAAAATCAGATTTTGTTTCTGAAGTAAGGTAAGTATTAGAGCCATTATCCTCATCTTGACGTGTCGTACTGTCAATGGTTGTAAATACATCAGTTGCAATGGATAAACGATTACGATTGGAACGCGCCATCATCAAAAATTGCAAATTATAATTTTGAACATAAGGCGTATCACGCTCAACCCTCATCAAATTATTGGTAATAGTGTAGCGAAGACCATGGGCACGGCAGAGTTCATCAACAAGCTGATAAAACGGGCGTTTATTAGCATTCAAGCTGGTCCCTTCCTTAATAGAAGGATCAATAATAATATCCACACCAATTTGTTGAGCAAGAGTTAAAAGAAGCTCTTTGATCGACACCCCTTCGGAAACAGACAAAGTGATCTCTTGTCGAAAGGCTGTTGGAATTATCAGCTGTTTTTGATGACGATTTTTTTTGATCTTGCGCTTTTTAGGCTGAATTATCTTTTTAGGAGTTTCTGTTAAATTATCATAATCTTTTTTTTGATATTCCAGATTCGGATCGTGGTAATTGTATTCTTTTTGATTATGACAAGCAGTTAGAAAGAGAAAAAATGGTCCGCATAAAAATAAGAAAAAGCCTTTGATGACCATGAATTGATCCTGTTTATCAACCCTATATTTGATATAAAAAATATAGCACCGATTAAAGGACTCCCCTACCATTTTTTTAAAACTTTCCCTTTCTCTGGGCAATAAAAAAGAGAGCCTTCTAAAGCTCTCTTTTCTAACTCAACAATGAGTTTAAATCTTTAAACTGTTGCTGGAGCTATTTCTGGCATAGCGACGTCGTCTTCTGAAACTAGTTTTTCACCTTTAGGCTTTGCAGAAACATCACGATCAACAAATTCAATGATCGCCATTGGCGCATTATCACCATAACGATAACCAGCTTTCATAATACGAATATAACCGCCAGAACGATCAGCATAACGTGTGGCTAATACTTCTAAAATTTTTGTTGTCAATTCACGATCACCAATTTTAGCAATCAATTGACGACGTGCATGCAATGTATTTTTCTTACCCAATGTCACAAGCTTTTCAACAATAGGACGCAAATCCTTTGCTTTTGGCAACGTTGTTTTAATTTGCTCATATTGAACCAATGATTTAGCAAGGTTTGCAAACATTGATTTTCTGTGTGCCGTTGGGCGATTAAACTTACGACCGCTAATTCCGTGGCGCATAATTGTCTCCTAATGTCTTAATAATGCGGCCACATTATGCGGCCCTTTAAATTTTTATAACTACAATCTTAGTAATTATTATCTTCAATCTTACGAGCAAGCTCTTCAATATTTTCTGGTGGCCATTCTGGAACCAACAGGCCAAGCTCTAGACCCATTTCGATAAGAACTTCACGAATTTCATTCAAAGATTTTCTACCAAAATTTGGTGTACGTAAAAGTTCAGATTCTGTTTTTTGAACCAAATCACCGATATAAGCGATATTCTCATTTTGAAGACAGTTTGCAGAACGAACAGAAAGCTCAAGCTCTTCAACCTTACGCAATAAATTACGATTGAATGGCAATTCAGTTTCTTCTTCTTCAACCATCTCTTCTTTTGGTTCATCAAATGTCACGAACTGAACCAATTGATCTTGCAAAATACGCGCAGCCAAAGCAACAGCATCATCAGGTTTGACGGCACCATTTGTTTCAACATCTAGCAATAATTTATCAAAGTCTGTTTTTTGGCCAACGCGGGCATTTTCAACTTTAACGGAAACTCGTTTCACGGGGCTGAACAAAGCATCAACGGCCATATAACCGATAGGAGAATCTTCTTTTTTCAAAAGAGCTGCTGGTACATATCCCTTACCATTTTCAACGGTAATTTCCATTTCCAACTTGGCATCTGTATCCAAGTGACAAATCGCAAAATCAGAATCCAAAAATTCAACATCACCTGTCTCTTCGAACATAGAAGCAGTCACAACACCAGGTTTTGAAACGGAAAGCTTCACCTTGCGAGGGGTATCTGAGTTCTTGCGAATAGCTAAGCTTTTCAAGTTCAAAATGATTTCGGCAACATCTTCCAAAACACCTGGAATAGATGAAAACTCATGTTGAACGCCATCAATTTTAACCCCAGTCACAGCCGCACCTTGAAGGGATGACAGCATAACACGACGCAAAGCAGTCCCAAGAGTCATACCAAATCCACGCTCAAGAGGTTCAGCAATAATTGTGCCTCTTCTATTTTCGTCCTTTGACTTGACGTTAAGCTTATAAGGCTTAATAAGTGCTTGCCAATTTTTTCTAATCACTGAATTGCTCCTAAAATATACGTACTGTTACGATATTTGTAACATGATCTAAAATTTATAAAGACCGAAAATGTCAAAAAACATAAACGACCCCAAAGATATTCCTTAAACGCGACGACGATTTGGTGGGCGACAACCATTGTGCGGCACGGGCGTACAATCACGAATGGAAATCACATTCAAACCAAGGGCGTGTAAACCACGTAGAGCAGATTCACGACCCGTACCTGGACCTGTCACTTCGACATCAAGAGATTTCAAACCATGTTCCATGGCCTTGCGACCCGCATCCTCAGCAGCCATTTGAGCTGCGTAAGGTGTTGATTTACGAGAACCACGAAAACCCATGGCACCAGCAGTTGACCAAGAAATTGTATTTCCTTGGGTATCAGTGATGGTAATCATAGTATTGTTAAATGTTGCACTGATGTGAGCCACACCATTTGCAATATTTTTCCGTTCTCTGCGACGTACTTTTGTTGGAGCTGTTTTTGCCATTCTTAAAAACCTATTCTACGTAATTCAGTTAAAATTATTTTTTCTTACCAGCAATGGCAACAGCCTTACCGCGACGTGTACGCGCGTTGGTATGAGTACGCTGTCCACGAACTGGAAGTTTCTTACGGTGACGAAGCCCCTTGTAACAACCAAGGTCAGTTAGACGTTTGATGTTCATGGATACTTCACGGCGCAGATCACCTTCAACACGATAATTTGCTTCGATGTACTCACGAATCTTTAGAATTTCGTCGTCACTCAATTGATTAACGCGACGTTTATCTTCGATCCCAACGTGAGCACAAATGAGCTTGGCCTTATGTGGTCCAATCCCAAAAATATAGCTCAAGCCAATTTCTACGCGTTTTTGGCTTGGAATGTTAACACCTGCTATACGAGCCACTCTTATCTCCTTTAATAAACAATAATTATTGACGATAATTAAGAATATTTGGGGTAAAAGTCAAGCCCAAAATAACAAAACATCGGTTTTCTTTTTTTCTACAATTCTAAAAATGCTTTAAAATAAGCTTTTTTACTCTTTTTTCAACGAACTTTTACGAAAGTAATATCTTCCTTATGACTTCAAACACCTTTTCAGGTGGCTCTGCACCATCAACCACATCAATCTTAGCCTTACCTTCATAAAAACCTAACACAGGGCGTGTAACCTCTAAAAAGGTCTCCAGGCGTTTATCAATGGCTTCTGCTGTATCATCAGTACGACGGGTGAAAGAAGTGCCAGAGCAATCATCACAAATCTTTTTATTTTTAGGAATGTGATAAAAATCATTATAAATAGCCCCACAAGAATCACATGAAAAACGGCCTAAGATTCTTTTTTTAACAACCTCAACGTCCACTTCCAAAATAATAACATGGTGAACACGACTTCCCATATCTGCAAGCATGCTTTCTAAAAAGCGTGCTTGATTTTCAGTCCTGGGGAAGCCATCGAAAATGACACCATTGCATTTTGGATCAAGGGTTTCGTAAAATTTACGAACCAATCCTAAAATAACCTCATCAGAAGGAAACTTACCAGCAGCAACGGCTTTTTCAATTTCCTGACCAACAGTAGATCCAGTGGCAATTTCAGCCCGCACGAGATCCCCTGTACTGAGCTGAACATACCCATTTTCAGCCAGAAGACGCTTGGCCTGCGTCCCCTTTCCAGCACCAGGGGCACCGAAAAGAATAATATTTTGAAAAGAGTTATTCATAACTGAATCCACCATATCTATCTGCGCTTGCCTTTCTTAGGACGGGTACGTCCTGTGAGACCTTTGTACTGGTGGGCAATCAAATGAGACTGGATTTGTGTCACCGTATCAATGGCCACACTCACAACGATGAGCAAGCTTGTTCCTCCAAGGTAAAGAGGAATAGAATAATTATTCATCAACACAATTGGGAACGCACAAATGGCAGACAAATACATGGCACCAACAACAGTCAAACGAGTCAATATATAATCAAGATATGTTGCCGTATGCTCGCCTGGGCGATAACCAGGAACAATGGCACCAGATTTCTTAAGTTCTTCTGCTTTTTCCGTTGGATTAAAGACAACGGACGTGTAGAAAAATGCAAAGAAAACAATCATGAATACAAAAATTGCAAGATACAAGGGTTGGCCATATTGCAAATAAACAATGAAAGAGGACAAAATACTGTCGGGATCAACGTCCGTTGCAAAACCAGCAATTGTTTGCGGAATCATTAACATGGCGCTTGCGAAAATTGGAGGAATAACACCAGCTGTGTTCAATTTCAAAGGCATGTGAGTATTATCGCCACCAAATTGACGATTACCTACAACGCGTTTTGGATAGGTAATATGAACACGACGCTGCGCACGCTCGACAAAGACAATGAATATCAACGTAGCAGCAATAACCACCATGATCATAAAGATCAAAAATGTTGAAATCTGTCCCGTGCGCCCAAGGTCAAATAATTGACCTAACGCAGACGGCATACCAGAAACAATACCAGCAAAAATAATCAAAGAAATACCATTACCAACACCACGGGAGGTAATTTGTTCACCAAGCCACATTAGGAATAATGTTCCGCCTGTTAAGCTAAGAATCGACGAAATACGAAATAAGAAACCTGGATCAATGACTGGACTTCCTTGCATGCTTTCAAGGCCAACGGTAATACCAAAGGACTGAACCAAAGCCAAAAGAACCGTTCCATAACGGGTATATTGATTGATTTTCTTACGACCCGATTCTCCTTCTTTTTTCAATGATTCCAGTTGAGGCACAACGGCCGTCATTAATTGAACAATAATGCTAGCAGAGATATAAGGCATAACACCCAAGGCGAAAATCGCCATATTTCCAAGGGCTCCCCCAGAAAATTTATCCAGCAAACCAAGAACACCACTTGAATTACGTTGCGTAATAGCGCTCATTAATTCAGCATCGATACCAGGAAGGGGCAAATAAGCTCCAAGGCGAAATACAAGAAGAGCGGCCAAGGTAAACCAAAGCCGCTTTTTTAGATCGTCTGCCTTAGAAAATGTTGACCAATTAAAATTAGCAGCAAGCTGCTCGGCCGCAGATGACATGACAATTCCCTTTTATTTTTTATTTTACAAACTCACTGTTAATAAGCGTGAAAGTTTCCCCCCACACAAATAAAACTAAGCAGATGCAGGCGGTTCTTCAACGGCAACAATATCATGCAATTGCTTAACGGAACCTTTAGCTCCCTCAATAGCAGCAACGGCAGATTTTGTTGCCTTAGATACTATCAGTGTCAATGCAGATTTCAAGTCACCGTTGCCAAGAATTTTGACATTGTGGTGAGACTGACGCACAAGACCTGCTTCACGCAAAACTGCGATATCAACTTCTTTTTTTGCATCAATTTTTTTAGCATCCACAGCCGTTTGCAAGTCACTCAGACTCACTTCACCAAAAACAGTTTTAAACTTCTTGTTGTTAAAACCGCGTTTTGGCATACGCATATACATAGGTGTTTGACCACCCTCAAAACCATTAATAGCAACACCAGAACGAGCTTTTTGCCCTTTCACACCGCGACCACAAGTTTTACCAACGCCAGACCCTTCACCACGACCAAGTCGTTTTGATTTAAGGCGAGCACCTTGGTTGTCTTTAATTTCATTAATTTTCATAACGATACCTATTTACTTAAGTGTCTTTATTTCGTTTCAATAACTTCAACAAGGTGCGAAACCTTGTTGATCATACCACGAATAGACGGAGTGTCTTCAAGAACACGAACACGGCCAATTTTATTCAAACCAAGACCAAGCAATGTTTGACCTTGATCCTTTGGACGACGAATAGCACTACGGGTTTGTTTAACCGTAACTGTTTTCTTAGTCTTACTCATTGTCCTCTACTCCTTTAATTTCAGCATTTTTCATGCCTGCATCACGACGACTGATGATCTCACCCACTTTCTTAGAGCGTTTCATAGCAATGTCCCGTGGAGATTGAAGAGCCACTAGACCATTCATTGTTGCACGAACAAGGTTATTACGATTATTACTACCAAGAGACTTACTCACAACGTCAGAGAGCCCCAAAGCTTCAAACACGGCACGCATAGCACCACCAGCAATAATTCCTGTACCAACAGGCGCTGGACGCATAACAACACGAGCTGCTCCTGCGCGGGATGTTATATCATGGTGAAGGGTGCGTCCCTCACGTAGGGGGATGCGAACCATTGACTTTCTTGCTTTTTCAGTAGCTTTACGCACGGCATCAGGAACTTCACGGGCTTTACCAGAGGCATAACCAATTTTACCTTTACCGTCACCTACCACAACAAGGGCAGTGAAAGAGAAGCGACGACCACCCTTAACAACTTTTGCAACACGACCAACGTGAACGAGCTTTTCAATGATTTCAGAATCTTGTTCTGGTCTTTTATTTTGACGAGCCATTTTTCTTCTATCCTTTAAAACTTGAGTCCAGCTTCACGAGCTGCATCTGCAATTGCTTTAACACGGCCATGGAAAACACGTCCGCCACGATCAAAGACAACAGTATCAATACCTTTTGATACGGCACGTTCTGCAATCATCTTACCAACAGCTTTAGCTGCTTCAACATTAGCCGTTGATTTAGCTTTTGCCATTGCTTTATCCATCGAGGATGCAGCCGCAAGAGTCGTGCGTTTCCCATCATCAATAATTTGAGCATAAATATGATTATTAGAACGAAATACGGACAAGCGAGGCAAACCGTTACGGCGGGCTGCAAGCTTGAAACGACTACGAGTAGAGCGTCGTTGTAATTTATTTTTTGATGTAAGCATGATTTACTTCTTCTTACCTTCTTTACGGAGAATGAATTCACCTTCGTATTTAACACCCTTGCCTTTATAAGGCTCGGGAGGACGATAGCCACGAATGTTCGCTGCAAACTCACCAACTTTTTGGCGATTAGCACCACTGATCACAAGCAAAGTTGGCTTTTCACAAACAACTTTGATATCAGAAGGAACCTCAACTATAACGTCATGGGAAAAACCAAGGTTCAACACGAGTTTGGTACCTTGCATTTGCGCACGATAACCAACACCATTAATTTCAAGACGTTTTGCAAAACCTTCATTTACACCAACAACAACATTCGAAACAAGACGTTGAGTGGTTCCCCACATCATACGTGCTGCTTTTGAATTTGAAAGAGGCGTCACAACAATTTTACCGTCGTTAATGGCAACCTTAATTTCTTTTGACAGAGGAAGAACAAGACTTCCCAACTTTCCCTTAGCATTAAAAGTATTGTTTGCAACAGAGCATTCAACACCTTGGGGGATACTCACTGGATTTTTACCAACACGTGACATGATTAGAATACCCTACAAATAATTTCGCCACCAACATTCTGTAGGCGGGCTTCATAATCAGCCATCACACCCTTAGAGGTAGAAACGATGTAAATACCCAAACCACCGTGCACTTGAGGCATATCGCCGCAAGAACTATAGACACGACGACCTGGCGTTGAAATACGTTTAATTTCAGAGAAAGCTGATTTCCCATCACCAAACTTTATCTCAACACGAACGTCATTTTGTCCAGTTGATGTTGGTTCAGTTTTAAATCCACGGATATATCCCTCGGATTTTAAAACGTTAAGAACGGCTTCTTTTGCCTTTGAAGAAGGGGCAACGAAGTGTCCATGTCCTGCAGATGCTGCGTTACGGATACGCGTCAGCAGATCTGCGATTGGATCGGTCATACTCATTTTTTAAATTCCTATTACCAGCTTGCTTTTGTCACACCGGGGAGAAGACCGCTTGATGCTAGTTCGCGAAGTGCGATACGAGACATATCAAATTTACGGTAATATCCACGAGGACGACCTGTGATTGCACAACGGTTACGAATACGAACCTTTGCACTGTTGCTTGGAAGTTCCGCCAGCTTCAAAGTTGCCTGGAATCTTTCCTCAGCTGGTAAAGAGCGATTCATGATGATCGCTTTTAGGGCTGCACGACGATTCGAGTACTTTGCAACTTTCTTGCGACGAGACAGATTTTTTTCGACTGCACTTAGTTTTGCCATAGTTTCCTCTAATTTTGCTTGATGAAGGGCATGTTGAACGCGCTAAGCAATTCTTTTGCCTCTTCGTTCGTGTTCGCAGTTGTTACAAACACAATATCCATTCCTCGCATTTTATCAACCTTATCATAGTCGATTTCTGGAAAAATGAGATGCTCTTTAATACCCATGGAATAATTTCCACGACCATCAAAACTTTTCGGTGAAATTCCTCTAAAGTCACGAATACGTGGCATTGCGATTGTCACAAGACGATCGAGAAATTCATACATACGAGTTCCACGCAAAGTAACCTTTGCACCAATAGCCATATCTTCACGGAGCTTAAATCCCGCAATAGATTTTTTGGAAATCGTTGGAACTGCTTTTTGACCAGCAATTGCCGACAATTCTTCAACGGCTTTTTCAACAACCTTACGATCATTGATTGCGTCACCCAAACCCATATTGAGAACGATTTTCTCAAGCTTGGGAACCATCATAGGGTTTTTGTAGTTGAACTTTTTAGTGAGTTCAGAACGGATGGTTGACTGATATTGTTCATGAAGACGGGCCATGATACTACTACCTACTTATCTAATACTTCGCCGGACTTTACTGCAACACGTACTTTTTTGCCGTCCTTTTGAATTTGTTTTTTTACACGTGTTGGTGCATCTGATTTTGGATCAATATGCATAACGTTTGATACGTGAATCGAACGTTCTTCCTTCACTATACCACCTTCACTGCCCGGAGACTGTTTTTTGTGGAGAGTACGAAGATTAACACCTTTAACGAAAACACGTTGCTTTTCACGATTTACCGCCGTAATTTCGCCGCGTGCGCCTTTATCTTTACCAGTGATAACTGCAACAGTATCACCCTTTTTTACATGTAAATTATTACGCATTACAGTACCTCTGGGGCAAGTGAAACAATTTTCATGAAGTTCTTTGAGCGAAGCTCGCGAACAACTGGACCGAAAATACGTGTTCCAACTGGCTCTAAGTTAGCATTTAAAATAACAGCAGCATTCGTATCAAAACGGATTTCAGTCCCGTCATTACGACGAATACCTTTTTTCGTACGCACGACAACTGCCTTGTGCACTTCACCTTTTTTAATACGACGGTCAGGAATCGCTTCCTTAACTGCAACAACAATCACGTCACCAACCCGAGCGGTCCGTTTACGTGATCCACCAAGAACTCGGATACACTCGACTTTACGAGCACCAGAGTTATCAGCGACTTCTAATCTTGATTGTTCGCGGATCATCTTCTACAACCTATGCTTTTTCAGTTTTAGCAATAACTTCCCAGCATTTGCTTTTGGAAATTGGACGACATTCACGAATACTCACTTCATCACCTTCTTGGTACTGATTGTTTTCGTCATGCGCTGCATACTTTTTCGATTTAGTAATAAACTTTTTATACATAGGGTGCATAAAACGACGGGCAACAGATACTGTTACTGTCTTATCACATTTATTACTAACGACTTTACCTTGTAATGTTCTACGTGGCATTTCTTACTCCTAAGCCTGGGCTTGTTGTTGGGACATCAATGTTTTGATGCGCGCCACAAGCCTACGAGTTTTACGCACTTGTGCGGAAGACTCCAGTTGACCATTTACCTTCTGAATGCGTAGATTAAGACTTTCTCGCTTATTTTGCAAGAGTAAATCCTTCAATTCGCTTTCACTTTTCTTTTTCAGCTCTTCCATCTTCATGATTTTAACTCTCTGCTGCTAGACGTGAAACAAATTTAACCTTAATGGGAAGCTTTGCAGCCGCACGCTCAAAAGCTTCTTTTGCAAGTTGCTCTGAAACACCATCGAGTTCAAACATGATGCGACCAGGCTTAACACGGCAAGCCCAGTAGTCTGTTGATCCCTTACCCTTACCCATACGTACTTCGGCAGGTTTGGATGATACAGGAACATCTGGAAAAATACGAATCCAAACACGGCCTGCTCGACGCAAGTGACGTGTAATTGCACGACGTGCAGATTCGATTTGACGCGCTGAAATTCTTTCTGGTTGCAAGGCTTTCATGCCATAGCTACCAAAATTCAGAGCTGTTCCGCCCTTAGCAACACCGTGGATACGCCCTTTGTGTTGCTTGTTATGTTTTGTTCTTTTAGGTAATAACATTGTACATTCCTAAATAATAATTAAGCCGTTTTCGGCGCAACAGGTGCTTGAGTCTGCAAGTCTTTCTTGCCCGTAACTTCACCACGGAAGATCCAAACTTTTACACCAATAATACCATACGTTGTCAAGGCCTCAGCCGTTCCATAATCAACATCCGCACGAAAGGTATGCAAAGGCACACGACCTTCACGATATTGCTCATTACGAGCAATCTCAGCCCCAGCCAAACGGCCAGAAACAAGAATTCGAACACCTTCAGCATTGGAACGCATAGTGTTTTGCATGCATTTTTTCATGGCACGACGATAACTTACGCGACCTTCGATTTGTTGGGCGACTTGTTGAGCTACCAAGTTTGCATCAAGATCAGCCTTACGTACTTCAATAATATTCAAACTAACTTCATTGCCAACAAGCTTTGAAAGTTTCTTTTTTAGAATATCAATATCAGCGCCTTTTTTACCAATCAAGACACCAGGACGTGAACAATGAACATTAACAACGGCTTTTTTTGCAGGACGTTCAATAATAACGCGTGCAACACCAGCCTTAGCATAATTCTTTTTTACAAAATTACGGATCTTAACATCTTCGATCAAAAATTTCGCATAGTTTTTTGTTTCAAACCAACGCGAATCCCAGTCACGAACGATACCAAGACGCAAACCAATTGGATTTACTTTTTGTCCCATTACGCGACTCCCTTTATTTCTTGAACGATAATTGTCAAATTGCTGTGTGGCTTCAAGATTTTGGCACTACGTCCACGAGCACGAGCTCGCATACGTTTCATAACCATTCCCTTACCAACATAAGCCTCTTTAACAAACAAGTTATCAATATCAAGACCATGGTTGTTTTCAGCGTTAGAAATGGCTGACAACAGTGCCTTGTATACATCACTTGAAATACGCTTGTGAGAGAACTCAAGATCATTGAGCGCATCAGAAACGTGCTTATTACGGATCAAACCAGCAACAAGATTTAATTTTTGTGGACTAACGCGAAGACCTTGGTGCTTCGCCATAGCTTCGTTATCTGCCAAACGACGTGGCATCGATTTCTTACCCATGGTTTCTACCTTTTCTTCGCTTTTTTATCAGCACCGTGACCATAATAAGTCCGCGTTGGTGCAAATTCACCTAATTTTTGACCGATCATTTCTTCAGTCACAAGTACAGGAATAAATTTATGCCCATTATGAACACCAAATGTAATTCCCACGAATTGTGGCAAAATGGTTGACCTTCTTGACCATGTCTTAATGACATTCTTACGGCCACTTTCATGACTTACTTCTGCTTTCTTAAGCAAATATCCGTCTACAAAAGGACCTTTCCAAACTGAGCGAGCCAAAATACTCTCCTCTAACCTTAATTATTTCGAACGACGTTTAACAATATACTTGCTAGACTGTTTCTTTTTATTACGTGTTTTGTAACCCTTCGTTGGCACACCAGTGGGTGATACAGGATGACGTCCACCAGACGTTTTACCTTCACCACCACCATGAGGGTGATCAACAGGGTTCATAACAACACCACGAACATGTGGACGACGTCCTAACCAACGATTACGACCAGCTTTACCCAAGTTGGTATTTTTTTGATCAGGATTAGAAACAGCCCCAATTGTTGCACGACAATCACCGAAGAAACGACGTTGCTCACCAGAGGACAAACGCACCATCACAAAACCAGTGTCACGACCAATAATTTGACCATAAGTACCACCAGAACGAGCAATTTGAGCGCCTTTAGCAGGCTTCATTTCAAGGTTGTGAACAATGGTTCCAACGGGAATTTGACGTAGTTCCAGAGTATTACCAGGCTTAATATCAGCCTTAGAACCAGACATAACCTTGTCACCAACTTCTAAACGTTGAGGCGCAATAATGTAAGACAAAGTCTCATCAGCATAACGAATCAAAGCAATAAAGGCTGTACGATTAGGATCATATTCAATACGCTCCACGATCGCCACCATATCATCTTTTTGACGCTTAAAGTCAATCAAACGATAACGCTTTTTATGACCACCACCGATATTACGGTTTGTCATACGACCAGTATTGTTACGACCACCCGTACGCTTAAGACCTTCAGTCAAAGACTTGATAGGGGATCCCTTCCAAAGCTCTGAACGATCAACGAGAACAAGACCACGTTGACCAGGTGTATTGGGTTTATATTCTTTTAATGCCATGATTAAAGCCCCGCTCCTGTATCAATTGTATGACCTTCAGCCAAAGTAACTGTTGCAAATTTGCGATCTGGACGATGGCCCAAACGACCGCGAAAACGTTTCTCTTTACCTTTACGGTTCAAAGTATTCACGGCATCAACTTTAACTTTGAAAATCTTTTCAATTGCCTCTTTAATCTCAATTTTGTTTGCATCCTTAGATGTTTCAAACACAAATTGACGATATTGAGAAAGCAATGTTGCCTTTTCAGTCACAATAGGAGCCTTGATAATATCATAGGCACGTTCATCACTGATATGGTTCTTACTTTTAATTACTTTACGATTGGTCATACTAAGCGAGCCTCCAATTTTTCAACGGCAGACTTGCTCAACACAAGTGTGTCGTGACGCATAATGTCATAAACATTGGCACCCCGAGATGGCATAACATCAATATTAACGATGTTTGAGATGGAACGTACAAATTCAAGATTCACGTCATCAGCATCAATGAACAAAGCATTTGACAGGCCTAGCTTATCAAGCTTTGCGGACATGTCTTTTGTTTTGATTTCTTTGCAAGCAAAGTCTTCAAGAACAACAACTTTATTTTCAGCCAATTTCGCAGAAAAAGCAGATTTTAACCCAAGGGCACGTACTTTCTTTTGCAAAGAATAAGCAAAACTACGGGGTAAAGGCCCATGCATTGTTGCACCACCACGCATTTGTGGAGAACGCAAACTACCTTGACGCGCATTACCAGTACCTTTTTGCGCATGAGGCTTCTTAGATGTTCCTTGAACATCTTGGATGCGTTTCGTGCTAGCAGTACCGCTTCTTCTTTTGGCCAATTGCCAGTTAATGACACGCGCAATAAGATCTTTGCGCACATCACATCCAAAAATGCTTTTGGGGAGCGTAAGCTCACCGACCTTTTTGTTTTCTAATGTTTTAATTTCAGTTTTCATGACGTTACTCAGCCTTATCTGTTGCAGTTTCTGCAGCTGGGTTTTCTTCTGTCGCGTCAACCTTCACGGCTTTCTTTGCATCTTTCAAAAGAGACGCAGGAAAAGGAAGGTCAACTTTGCGTTGCTTTTTAATGGCATCGCGAATTTCAACATAAGCACCCTTTGCACCGGGAACAGCCCCCTTAATCACAAGCAACTGATCATCAAGATCCGTGCCGACGACTTCAAGGTTTTGTGTGGTAACGCGTTTGTTACCCATTTGCCCAGCCATTTTTTTGCCTTTAAAAACCTTACCAGGATCTTGACATTGTCCTGTCGAACCACCGCTACGGTGAGAAATAGACACACCGTGAGAAGCACGAAGACCCGCAAAGTTGTGACGTTTCATCACACCGGCAAAACCTTTACCGATAGATGTCGCCGCAACGTCAATGAGTTGACCCTTTACAAAATGGTCAACGGACAAACGGTCCCCCACTTTCAAAAGAGCGTCTTCTGTGACACGAAATTCAACAAGTTTATGTTTTGGATCGATTTTCTGCTTAGCAAAAAAACCTTTCTGTGGTTTAGCAAGGCGGCTTGCCTTCACGGGACCGGTACCAAGTTGAATCGCTGTATAGCCGTCTTTATCGGCTGTACGTGTATCCACGACCTGGCAGTCTTTAACCTGCACCAATGTGACAGAGATGTGCTCACCAGAATCAGTGAGAACACGTGTCATTCCTAATTTTTTACCTATAAGGCCTGTACGCATAATTTTATTACCTACAATTTGATTTCAATATCAACACCAGCCGATAGATCCAGCTTCATCAGCGCATCTACGGTTTGTGGTGTCCAGTTCTGTATATCTAACAAGCGTTTATGAGTTCTAATCTCAAATTGCTCACGAGATTTCTTATCGATGTGAGGAGAACGGTTCACTGTGTAAATCGTTTTTCTCATGGGCAGCGGCACAGGGCCACGCACATCGGCACCCGTACGACGGGCAGTATGTACGATTTCACTTGTAGATTGATCTAAAAGTTTATGATCAAAGGCCTTCAAGCGAATTCTAATGCTTTGGTTTTCCATAATTGTATCCATTAAATGAACTGCATGGTCATGATATACCACGCAGTCACCCATAAGTTCAATATCTATTTAATTATTTTTGTCTTTTATACCCATTCAATTAAGAATAGGTCCTATTTAATAACTTTCGTGATAACACCCGCACCAACGGTACGACCACCTTCACGGATAGCAAAGCGATCGCCTTCAT
>JAJRPZ010000019.1 GCA_024280495.1 Alphaproteobacteria bacterium | reverse complement strand
TCTATTTTAATAGGACCAAAGGGGGAGCGCCAACGAAGACCAACACCAACTGAGACACGAATTTTCGAAGAGTCATTGACGCCTGCTTTTAGTGATTTCCTAACCCCTGAATCCCATACGGTACCAACATCCATAAAGGCTGCTCCCTTGACACCAAACTCATTGGGCAAACCAATGGGAAAAATCAATTCAGCAGTTGTCACAAATAACTTGCGGCCGCCAAGAGCTTCCTTCAGACCCGTTTTTGAACGCGGACTCACTCCAGATACTTCGAAACCACGGAGAGAATCTGCTCCAAGGGTATATCTATCAACCACACGTGTTCTTTTGCCAAGGCCTAGCATGAAACTAAAGCGAGAGGAAATCTCAAGAATCCAGTTTTCAAAAACAGGATAATAATAGGCAGCAAAAATGGAATTTTTCAAGTAACGGATATCACCACCAACACCAGCAAAAGTATTGCTAACGCCAATGACGTAACCCGTTGTTGAGTTCACGCGGGTATCCCGCCTATCATAAGAAAGCGTGTGACTCACTTGAGATAAAATCTTTGATCCTCCTTGCTCTATCACTGCCACAGAGGCAGTGATAGGAATTCCTGAAATCTTATCCTGACGAAGTGTATAGCTCAAACTATGGTGCCAATCTGGTGCTAATTCATACCCAGCACTCAACGTTCCTCCCATTTGACGTTGAACAAAACTCTGATCAAAAAAGGTGCTTTGTACAGTTTTAAAAAGTTCGATTCCAACGGCTAAATCCATATTCATGAATTTTGGTTCAGTAAAAGCAAAGGTAAATTCTTTGCGTTTTTTAGATAATACAGCACCAATGCTTACTTCTTGACCGCGACCACGAAAATTACGTTCCGTATATTTCACATCACCAATAATACCATCTTGAGTTGAAAAACCACCAGCAATACTGACTTCACCAGTTTTATCTTCTTCGATAAGGATGATAATATTTAAACGATCAGGATAGCTTCCAGGCTCTCTTTTCACGGTTACATTTTTAAAGTACCCAAGATTTTTAATGCGGCGTTCGGAACGTTTCATTTTTTCAGAATTATAGGCATCCCCTTCATAAAGAAGCATCTCACGGCGAATTACATCATCATCAGTACGAGAGTTTCCAATGATTTTAATATTTTCAACGTAAACACGGGGACCTTCTGAGAGAAGAAATTCCACTTGAATCAATTTTGTTTTTGGATCTTTTTTAATATTAGGAAAAACATCTACAAAGGCATAACCACGTTTGCCAACGGCATCCACAATGGCATCAACGGATTTTTCAACTTTTTTATTATTAAAAATATCTCCCTTGGAAAACGTCACGACCTTTTCTAAATCAGAAATATCCACTCCCTCTAATTTTGACGATACAGATATACCCCCGATGTCATAACGAGGACCTTCATCTACGGTGAAAGTCAAAAAAAATTCCTTTTGATCAGGGCTTAACTCAGCAACAGAGGATTTCACGCGAAAATCTGCATATCCCTTTGATAAATAGAATAAACGCAATAATTCACGGTCATAGGCCATGCGGTCTGGATCATAATTATCATCATTGGTAAAAAATCGATACCAACGGCTTTGCTTGGTTTGAATGGCCGTTTCAAGATCACCAGAACTCAGGTTTTTATTCCCAATAAAGAAAATACGGCCAACTTTTGTTTTTTCACCCTCTTCGATTTCAAAAACAATATCCACCCGATTCTGAGGAAGCTTTACAATTTTTGGAACAACATTAGAAACAAAAAAACCTTTGTTACGGTAAATACGCTTAATTTTATTGACGGCCCTTTTAAGGGAAGCTCTTGTCAAGGGCTGACGCGGTACCATGCCTGCTTCAATCTTGAGAATAGAATCTTCAATATCGTCATTACCTTCAAAGCCAATACGGTTAACATTAGGGTTTTCCACCACCGTCACATAAAGTGTTTTTCCGCGAACATCCAATTGGACATCTTTAAAATAACCAGATGCATAAAGACGTTTCAAAGAGGCATTCAAGTTGTTTTCAGAAAACGTCCCCCCTTTATCAGAAACCAAAAGAGATCTGATGGTTTCTGCTTCGATGCGTTTATTTCCGACGACTTCAAGGGCTTTAACGGTTTTTTCTGTTACATATGCAGAGTGGGAAAATTCCACAGAAGCAACAAGGACAGAAAGGCTGACAACAGTCATAAAAATCTTATTACGCAACGTTTATTCCTCTTTATTCTTAATAAATAGTTTCAAATGGGCTTGTGTTTTTAAGTGTTTTTAAATCTTATTCATTTAAAAACCAAATAGATTTTGCACGAATTGTACGACTTTCAAACGAGAAAGATCATTCCAAGTTGAATACAAAATTAAAGACATAACAAGGGCAAAGCCAATACGATAAAAGAACTCAAGGGCCTTTTCTGGCAAGGGCTTACCGCGAATAATTTCGATTATATAAAAAACCACATGACCACCATCCAACATAGGAACGGGAAACAGATTAATCAAACCAAGGTTAATGGATAATATAGCCCCCAACCAAATGAGTGCCACAACACCTTGTTGGGCCACTTGCCCCGCAACATTCGCGATACCAATGGGGCCGCTCAGACCATCAGAAGAACGTTCTCCTGCAATCATTTGTCCAAGATATTTAAGTGTTTGAACGGTCATATTCCAAGTATCAACAACAGCATATTTTACGGCATCAATGATACCGTGTATTTTCATTTCAACTCGGGGAGAAATCATAACACCAATTTTGGCTGCACTTTTATCGTCCTTCAAAGATTCTGGAACCACAAGAATTGTTTGTTCTTCTTCGCCGCGACGTATACGAAAAGAGAGCGGTTGATCAGCACTTTTTGATACTTTTTCTTGAAAAGCACCAATACTCATGACATCAACACCCTCAATATTCAATAAAACATCCCCTTTTTCAAGTCCTGCTTTTTGAGCTGGACTCTCAACGGCCACGTCACCAAATTCAACTTCATTCAAAGGAACTTTTTGACCAACGGTAACATACAATCCAGTGAACAAAATAATAGCTAAAATATAATTAGCCGCTGGCCCCCCTAAAGAGATGGCAATACGTTGCCAGGGTGTTTTACTCATCATGGATCCAGAATCAGCTCTCGAGGATTTTGTGCCTTCAACTTCATCTTCACTGGCCAAGCTAACATACCCTCCAAGAGGAATATAACTAACCTTCCAACGTGTTCCATGTTTATTATTCCAACCAAAAATTTCTGGACCAAACCCAATGGAAAAAGTTTCGACTCTCACGCCATTCATGCGCGCAATCACGTAATGCCCCATTTCATGAAAATAAACGAGGACAGAGAGAACCACCACAAAGGGGATAATATTCATAAAAAGGGATTGCAAAACTTCCATAAGACGACTTTCACTAAAAAAGAGATTGTAAAACTGCCTTGATTCTAGAAAGGTATCAACATTTTAGCAAGGGCCAAAATGATCATTAGAATAAATAACAAAAAAAGAAGGGGAAAGTGGTGGCCAGAGAGGGATTCGAACCCCCGACACGAGGATTTTCAGTCCTCTGCTCTACCAACTGAGCTATCTGGCCTTATCAAGAAACTATATTTAAATGATTCGTTCCGATACCTTCATTTTTTAATGGGTCTATGAACTTTTGTCTAGCCCTAATTTTAGAAATTGATAAATAAATTTTTTCAGTTACCCTAAAGGAATCATATTAACAATAAATTGTCCTTTAAATGACCAACTTAAGAACTCTTCTTGCCATTGCTCCTAATTTTAAAAAACGCCTGTCTGGCGTGACTTCCACGGTGATTAATCTTGTACCTCCCATGCAAAAAATGAAATATGACATCAGAACTCTTGGCCCAGGCCTTCCCCCTAACTTACCCTCCATTTCATTTATTGATCTTTTTAAGCTGTATCAAAAACCTCTCGGCGCCACCCACCGCATTTTTCACGCTAGACGCAACAACGAAATGCTCTTTGCTGTTTTTTTAAGAGATATTATGCGCTTACCCTTAAAGCTTATTTTCACATCAGCCTCCCAGCGTAAACACACAAAATACACACAGTGGCTTATGTCACGCATGGATCATATTATCGCCACAAGTTCGAAAACCACCCCCTTTATCGAGCCCTTTTTGAAAAAAAACGGCAAAATCATCACCCCAATCACCGTTGTCATGCATGGCGTTGATACTGATCGTTTTACGCCGACCCACCATAAGTCAAAGCACAAACACAGCCTTGGTCTTGATGCGAATGCGCTGTATATCGGATGTTTTGGACGCGTGCGTCCTAAAAAAGGTACTGATTTATTTGTTGATTCTATGATTAAAACCCTCAAACATAACAAAAACTGGAAAGCAATTATTTTAGGACGCACAACCCCTCAACATAAAAAATTTGAAGGAAGCCTTAAACAGCGCATCAAAGACGCTGGTATGGAAGAGCAAATCCTTTTCTTAGGTGAGAAGAAAAATATTCAAGAGTATTATAAAGCCTTAGACATCTATGTCGTGCCTTCCCTTTATGAAGGATATGGCCTCACGCCCCTTGAGGCCATGGCTTGTGGCACCCCCACGATCGCAACGGATGTTGGTGTCTTCCGCGAAATTATTCCTAAAAAATGTGGGTACATTGTTAAAACAACAGCAGACGATATGTCAAAACATGTGAATCTCTATCTAGCTTCCCCCACCCTTCTTGAGACCCATGGGACTCATGCTCTAAAGCATGTCCGCAAGATTTTCACCCTTGACCACGAAGCAAAAGGCATCTTGGATGTATATAAAAAATTACAAAGTTAACCACTATTCAGATTATCTCTCTTTAACATCTTCGATCTTGCTTCCGCATCTCTTAACCATTTTTTATTTTTCAGTAAATACTCAGCTTGAAAAAAAATAAGCCTTCCATCCCAAGGAACAGTTTTATACCCCATGTACTGATAACCTTGAAATGGAATTCCCAGGTCGCGGCATGTTTTTTGAATAGATTTCAGAGCAAAAACATCATCATCAATGGCGACAATTGACCTAGGTTGATAACCAAGCCTTTCTAAAAGATTTTCAAGAACAAGTCCTTTATCCTCAATATCTGCCGCAGCCATTCCCTTGTAAAAAACAGGATTACCTTTAAAACCTTTCAATGAAATGATCCGATTATTAAAATCCCCTTCAACTCCAAGACTTTTCAGATGATTATAACGCCATTTCTCGAGATATTCGATATCACCCAAAGGCCCTGTATTCATCGCCGTTAAGACTATGACTTGAGCCCCACTAATACGCATTTTTTTAAAGATATTGGAGATGCCTTTTTCAATCAATGGACGTTTTGCTTGTTTTAAGGTAGCAGATGTTAAAATATCCCAATTAGGAAATTTTGGATGTGATGATACAAAAGCCCTGAGAAATGCTTTCCCTTTCGGAGAATGCTCATTAACAAGATAAGAATCAATGGGCTGTATTAATGTTTCATCTACATCAAAAACAACAAGGGTCCCCTTTGAAATAAGATCTAATTTTATATCTCGATGTGATTCAATGATTTGAAATTCATTATGTGCGCAGCCTGAAATGAAGAAAATCAGGATAAATAAAATTGAGTTCATATAATTTTTCATTTCCGTACCTTTTTAATGTCGCCCCTTCACATAAAGTCATTCACGCAAGATACCATGATCGAGATAAACAATGCGGTCCATTTTTTTGGCAAGAGCTGGATCATGGGTCGCGATAAGTGCTCCCATTTGATGCTCTTTAATAAGACTCATCAATTCTGAAAACACATGGGCTGACGTATCAACATCCAAATTCCCTGTGGGTTCATCGGCCAACAATACACGGGGATTAGTGACAAGGGCCCTTAAGATGGCAACCCGTTGCTGCTCCCCTCCTGAAAGCCTGGAGGGGCGATGTTCTAAACGATGACCAAGGTTCATTTTTGTCAAAAGACCTTGTGCTTTTGCCTCTGCCTTTTCTCTTTTTATTCCCTGGATAATCAGAGGCATCATCACATTTTCAAGGGCTGTAAATTCTGGTAACAAGTGATGGAATTGATAAACAAATCCTATATGATCACGACGCATCACAGCTTGTTTCTTTTCCTTGAGACCAGTGATAACATTGCCCGACAAGATTACGTCACCAGAAGTCGGGCGATCAAGCAGCCCTGCAATTTGAAGCAACGTTGATTTACCAGATCCTGAGGACCCAACGAGGGCAATGCTTTCCCCTGCCCTTATGGAAAGATTAATACCCTTTAAAACTGAAAGAGTCTCTCCGCCTTGCTGAAAGGTCTTGGTGATGTTTTTTAGATCAAGGGCAATGGACGTATTCATATGCTCCTTATTCATTTCATTTTTATTCATTTCGAAGAGACTCCACAGGATCCAAACGTGACGCATGCCACGCTGGCGCGATGGAAGATAAAAAAACGAGAATCAACGCAATGACAATCACAAGAAAAACCTCAAAAGAATCAACTTTTGCTGGCAATTGCGAAAGGAAATATACTTCGGCATTAAAGAGATTCGCCCCTGTCATAGATTCAATCCATTGACGAATAACTTCGATATTAAGGGCAAAAGAAAGGCCTAGCGTGGCCCCAGCAATGGTTCCCATCACCCCAATCATAGAGCCTGTTAGAAAGAAAATTTTCATAATGGAGTGCCTGGTTGCGCCCATGGTGCGTAAAATAGCAATATCTTGTGTTTTATCTTTCACCAGCATAATAAGAGAGGAAATAATATTGAGAGCTGCCACCAGAATAATCAGAGTTAAAATAATGAACATCACATTGCGCTCCACCTTAAGGGAGTTCACAAATTGGTTATTGGCTTCCTGCCAATCTAACACCCGAAGGCTGGGATAATGAAGCTGTAATAAGCGCGTTGTGTCTCTTACCTGACGTGGATCTGAGACAAAAACTTCGAAAGCATTAATGGCATCTGGATAATTAAAAAAGCTCTGCGCCTGATCAAGGGGAATAAAAACCACACCGCCATCATAGTCCTTCATACCGACTTCGAAAACACCAACCACACGAAACGTACGCATGCGAGGAATAGAACCAAAGGCCGTGCTATTGCCTTCTGGTGACGTCAAAGTCAAACGCTGCCCAACATAAAGACCAAATTGCTCTGCCAAACGCTTTCCAATCAAAACCGTTGGGGTACCATCAGTAAAAGCCTTTATATTTCCTGTGCGAATTTTGTCCGCTACAATTTTTTTGGCTTTCAATTCAGCATATGAAATACCATGAACGATAACGCCAGCAGCTACACCATTAGCACTAATCATGGCTTGACGTTGAATAAGGGGCGTTGCGGACACGATACCACCAACGGTGCGTATGCGGTCTGTCAAAGGGCCATAATCAGAAATACCACGGGCGTTTTTAGAGGAAATACCAATATGACCATTAAATCCAAGGATGCTTTTCATGAGTTCTGCGCGAAAGCCGTTCATAACGGACATGACGATAATCAGCGCTGCTACCCCAAGCAAAATTCCAAAGAAAGAAAGAAAGGCAATGGCGGAAACCGCTCCTTCTTTTTTTGAAGGGCGCAAATATCTAAATGCAATCAAGCGTTCAAATTTTGAAAACAAAAAACCGAGCTCATTATATTATTTTTCATCATCATAGCATTAAATTACTCCCCCTTAAACCATCCCTTTTATCATATGAGTAGATTTAAAAACACTCCCATGCTATAAAAATAAAATGGCGAATTTTATTATCCCCCTCATGACTTTAACTGATCTGAATCTAAAAATTCAAGATCAGATTCTCTTTCAAAACATCACATTTTCCATTAATCCTGGGGAGTTTTTAACCTTAATTGGGCCCAATGGCGCTGGAAAAACATCTATTTTAAAAACAATCGTTGGCCTTTTAAAACCCACGTCTGGTAAAATAAGCCGCACTAAGGCTTGCCGTGTTGGCTATATGCCACAGAAGTTATCCCTAAATGATATGATGCCATTGACTGTTAAAACATTTCTATCCCTTTCGAAAAACAAAAAAAACCTCAAGGAAATTATTGTCGAAACAGGCATTCAAAATTTGATAAATGTATCCATGCATACGCTTTCTGGTGGAGAAGTCCAACGTGTTTTATTGGCTCGGGCACTCTTACAAACCCCAACACTTCTTATATTAGATGAACCCACTCAAGGCCTAGACAGCGATGGTGAAGAAAGATTTTCGTCCCTGTTGGGTCACCTTCACAAACATCACAATATTGCTATTCTCATGGTAAGTCATGATTTGCATTTTGTACATAAAGCCAGTCAAAAAGTCATATGCCTCAACAAACATATTTGCTGTATGGGAAAACCAGACGAGATTAAAGAAACAAAAGCTTACAAAGCTATTTTCTCTCAAATAAAAAAAAAAAAGAAGCAACTTTTCCAGACGTGGTGCCTTATATTCATAAACATGATCATGCTCACGACCACCTCTTGCCACCTCAATGTCAAGAAGACAAAGGAGGGAAATAATGGATTCCTTTTTTATTCTAGCCCTTTTAATGGCAGGAGCTTTCTCTCTTCTTGCTGGGCCCTTAGGATCCATTATGATATGGCGGCGGTTGTCATTTTTTGGCGATACTATCGCCCACGGCACTCTTTTAGGCCTTGCCATTTCTTATGCCTTCCATGCAGATCCTTTTATTATTATGGTAGGTTTTTGCATTCTGATTGCAGTGATTCTCATGTATATATCAGGGCGAAACCCAAGGGCAGGCCTTTCTAGAACCAAAACATCAAGCGATACCCTTTTGGCGATTTTTTCCCATGGGAGTTTGGCCCTGGGGCTCGTTGCCCTTTCTCTTTTAAAGGCACCAATCTCTCTCTTGAATGGCTTTCTATTTGGTGATATTTTATCCATCTCAAAAAATGATGTCTTGATAACTGTGGGGTGCAGCGCCGTTGTTATCTTGACCCTTGCTTTATTTTGGCGTCAAACCCTTTTAACCTTTATCAGTGAAGACCTTGCCACCAGTGATAACATTCCCGTTCAATGGATTAAATTTGGTTTTGCTCTTATTCTTGGTTTAACCATTGGCTTGCTTCTCAAAACCATAGGAGCCCTTTTGATGACTGCCCTCCTTATTATTCCCGCAGCCACAGCAAGATTTTTTTCAACGTCCCCCCTTGGCATGATGAAGGGTGCCAGTCTATTTTGCTTTTTCAGCTTTTGTGGCGGACTTTGGCTTTCTTATCTAAGTGATGCCCCAACGGGCCCTGCCATCGTAACAACGGCATTTTTTGTTTTTTGTATAATGGCTTTTATGAAAAAAATTATGAATAAATTCCATTAAAACATTGAACTTCATAACAAAGATGCTTTATGATGAGAGGATCTTTAGATTTTAAAAAAATAAGGGCTGTTGCCTCGCGTGGACGCGTAATACTTTCCCGGGGCCGATAATTTTCTCTAGGGAGCTGTCCCTGATTGGGTTCGTGGACCCTTTCATACGGTGCCCACCTGCACTTGCAGGTCGCTGAGGAATTTACAAATTCACGGTTGCGATGGCTCTTTTTTTTATGAGGAAACTTAATATTAAAATGTATTTTCTAAAATTATTCATGACTCTAATATGTGCAAGTGCTTGCATAAATGCCCAACCCCTTTGGGCAAAATCTCCTAATATCCTCGTGACCATCAAACCCATTTTTCATTTAACTCAAGCCATTATGAAGGGTGCAGGAACACCAACATTACTCATGGAAGGTGCCAGCGACCCTCACCATTTTAGCATGGCGCCATCCCATGCTCGAAAAATCCAAGAGGCAGATATAGTTATTTGGATCGGCCCAACACTTGAACACTTTATGGTAAAGCCCTTACTGTCTCAAAAAAAACATGTTCTGACATTAATTGCAACGGATGGACTGACCCTTTTGAACCGTGATTCTTCAAAAGGGCATGGATGCACTCTATTGAACACAGAAGGAAAAGACTCAAAAATAAAAGACAAATTATTAAAGCTAAATGATCTTTTCGATGCGAATGTAGCGGCCCTTGATCCCCATATTTGGTTAGATATTAAAAATGTGAAATTGATGGTTCGTGAAATAGCCTACCATTTATCAGCCCAAGACCTCTTGAACGCCAAAACATTTCAAGATAATGCCAAAAAAATTATAAAAAAATTAACGGCTCTTGAAGCAGAAATCTCTGAAAAAGCATTACCACTCTCTCATTTCAATTTCATTGCTTTTCACGATGGCTATGGTTATTTAGAGCATGCTTATAAGATGGAAAACAGTGCGGCAGAGCTCGTGACAAATGGACAGGCACCTGGGTTAAAATCTTTTTCAAAAATAAAAGATATTATTCAAAAGCGCAAGGTTAACTGCATCCTCGTTGATCCACAACATTTTTCAAAGCTTGAAAAAAAATTGGCTCATGACTTCAAGATGATCCTGATGGAAACCGACCCCCTCGGTCTTGACATCAAAGGAGATGAGAATCATTATTTTGCTACCATGCGCGCCTTGATACAAAAATTGTTGAATTGTCAAAAGGGGAATATATCCCCTCTAAAAAAGAAAAAAAGAAAAGAACTTAATCACTCTCACCATTCAGAAATTCCCCACTCTCATAACCTCTTAGAAAAACAGGGCTAATGCATGGCACGTAATAGTTTTCATTTTATAGCTGATTCAAAAAATAAAAAAGCCACCGATGTTCTGGATATATTGTTGCATACTTACAAGCAGTGCGATATTGAAAAGGCTGATGTTATCGTGGCCCTTGGTGGTGATGGTTTTATGCTACACACCTTGCACCAGGCCATGGACCTTAATATTCCTGTATTTGGGTTAAATTTCGGTAGTGTTGGTTTTTTGATGAATGTGTTTGATGGATCAGCCCTCAAAAAACGTATCCAAGAGGCGCAGAGTGTGACTATTTCTCCCCTTCGCATGGAAGCCAAATATTGCAATGCTAAAAATGGGCGGTTTGGTGAAGTTCTTTATGCTTTAAATGAAGTTTCCTTATTACGTCAATTGCATCAAACATCTAAACTAAAGGTTTTTGTTAATGGACAAGCGCGCTTAAAAGAGCTTGTTGGTGACGGTATTATCGTGGCAACCGCTGCGGGCAGTACAGCTTATAACTTTTCAGCGGGCGGTCCTATTTTACCCCTCACTTCAAACCTTATCTCCATGACACCAATTAGCCCTTATCGTCCAAGGCGATGGGGGGGAGCTTTATTGCCCGATGATGTGGAAATTCGCATCCAAGTTCTTGAACCTGAAAAGCGTCCTGTGAGTGTGTCTGCGGATTACCATGAGGCTCGAGATGTTTGCATGGTAGATATTTCGAAATCTACAACAAAATCCGTAATCCTTCTTTATGACTCTCATCAGACTTTAGCCGATCGATTAATTGATGAGCAATTTGCAATTTAAACCGATGAAATCAAAAGAAAAAATAATAAAATCCCCCCTTCATGTTCGCATTAAAATCTCATCCCGTGCAAAGCGCCTTGGATTACGTGTGGATTCAAAAGAAGGTGGTTTTCTATTAAACGTACCTCAACTGATATTTCAAAGGCGCGATTTTCAAAAAAATATTGATCGATTTTTGCTCGATGCACAACCCTGGATGGCTAAACAAAATTCAACGGCAAGGCAATGTATTGTTTTAAAACCTGACCTAAAAATACCCTTTCAAGGAAGAGAAACAAAACTGGTGCAACTTAAACAAATTGGACCTTGTTCTACGGTGCATATTGGCGATGAAATTCAAGTTTCTGGGCCCAAACATTTTTTTCATCAACAACTTGTGGCTTTTTTCAGAAAAAAATCTGGGTCCGTTTTTAAGGACACTTGTATTAACTTTGCAAATAAACTTCCAAAAACAGTGTTGAAAAAACCAATTTTATTTCAGCGCTTCAGTATTAAAGATACGAAATCAAGATGGGGAAGCTGCTCATCCAGAGGATCTATTTCCCTTTCATGGCGGTTAATTCTAGCACCTGAAAAAGTCGCCCGTTATGTATGTATCCACGAGGTTTGTCATTTACTTGAAATGAACCATAGTACAAAATTTTGGGCCTTGGTTGAGCATTTTGATCCTGATTTTAAAGAACATAGAGCCTGGCTCAAGACCCATGGAAGGGAATTACACATCTACGATGACTGATAGTCATTCAAAAAAGAGACCTTTCAAAGTCTCTCTTTTTTTTGAGTTGAATAAAAAAACTTGAACTCAACTTTATTTTGATTTCCGACGAAGATATGCAGGAATATCTTGGGCATCGCTTTGATCATACTCGAGGGCATTATCCACTGGCATTATTCCCTTAGAATCCTTTGATCCACCTTCATCAGGAAAAACAGAAGCTGAGTATTCACGGTTTTGGTGTTCATCTGAATTTTCTTCTTTACCGCTTAGGGTTGAGAGAAAACGACCAAAAAATCCTTTTTTCTTTTTAGGAACAAGTTTTTCCTGATATTCATCGTTGGCTGCTGCTTTGGGGTCGCCATTATATTGATTATGATCTTCTGCAGATACTGAATAATCACTAAGTACGTCCCCTGACACTTTTTCTGATACTTGCCCAGAAAAATCAGAAGGATCCGTATAAGCATCAGGTGTAGAATGTCCGGAAATAGACAATTCATTATCCATGCTCAACTGAGTTTCAGATAGCAACTGAGAATCTTTTTCAACTTTTTTCTGTTCTGTCAATTCTTCTAAACGACGAGAAATTTCTTCGGAATCAATACCTGTCGCCACAACGGAAACACGCATTTTACCATCCAAAGTTTCATCAAATGTTGACCCAAAAATGATATTCGTATCAATGGTAATATCCGCATCAATTTCTTCACGAATACGATTTGCTGCTGCATCAACTTCGAACAAAGTCATATCCATGCCACCAGTAATATTAATCAGCACCCCTTTGGCGCCACGCATAGAGACATCATCCAATAATGGGTTAGAAATAGCTGATTCAGCCGCCGTAATAGCACGATCCTCACCAGAAGATTCTCCTGTTCCCATCATGGCTTTGCCCATTTCAGTCATCACGGAACGAATATCCGCAAAGTCAAGGTTCACTAATCCAGGCATAATCATGAGATCAGTCACGCCACGGACACCAGAATACAACACATCATCTGCCATTTTAAAAGCATCGGCAAAAGTCGTTTTGTCCGTTGCTATACGAAATAAATTTTGGTTTGGGATGACAATAAGCGTATCAACGTATTGTTCCATTTCAGAAATACCACCTTCTGCAATGCGCGTGCGATGAGGGCCTTCGAAATTAAAAGGGCGTGTCACAACGCCAACGGTCAAAATGCCCATTTCACGGGCTGCTTGTGCGATCACTGGCGCCGCACCTGTTCCCGTACCACCGCCCATACCTGCCGTGATAAAAACCATATTACTTCCCTTGAGGTGACGCACAACATCATCCAAGCTCTCCTCGGCAGAAGCACGACCGACCTGAGGATGAGACCCAGCACCCAATCCTTGTGTAACATCGGTTCCCAGTTGAACTCGACGGTCTTCTGGTACCAAAGATTGGTCAAGATGCTGTGCATCCGTATTACAAGCCAAATATTCAACCCCCTGAAGTTTATAACGAATCATGTTATTCACGGCATTATTTCCAGCACCTCCAACTCCCACAACGGTAATTTTAGGGCCTAGTTGTTTTCCATTAATTGTATCGATGGGATTCAGGGTCATATCGGTTCTCCAGGGTTTTGATGATGTTTCAGTATGTTTATTCCAAGGCACTCATGGAACGAACTTATCGAAAACCATTCTTGCCAATATAGTATCATTATAATTTAAAATTTTAAAATAATTTATCTAAGTTTTTTCAAAAACAGATAAATTATCTAACTAATTCAATAACTTGTTTTTTTGTTAGATATTTTCACGCAACCAACCTCCAATTCTTCCAAAGGGAGAGTTAGACGCTCCCCTTTTGGAAGCGAGCATAGCATAGGGGCCCTTTTGTTTTTGGCCGTAAATCATTAAACCTGCACAGGCAGAAAAACTTGGTACACGGGCAACCTGACTCAACCCCGATAGGTGAAGAGGCTTTGCAAGACGCATTTGTTTATCCAAAATAAGAGCTGCCAATTCAGGAACGCCGCTCAATAGACTGGCCCCTCCCGTTAAAACAAGGCGACGACCAACATATTTATGAAAAGGAGAGACTTCGATTTTAGCTTTCACTTTTTCAAAAACCTCTTCAACCCTTGGGCGAATAACCTCTGTCAGTTCTGCTTTTGTGATTTGATGACCTTTTGAAGAGTCTTCATCACCAATTTGCGGCACCAAAACGCTTTCCCTTGCATCGGCGGGAGCAATCAAAGCCGTGCCATGCAAAGTTTTAAGACGCTCTGCCTGAATTAAAGGCGTTGAGAAAGCACGTGCAATGTCTGAAGTAACATGAGCCCCCCCCATGGAAACCACATCCACATGGGCAAGTTTGCCATTGTAAAATAAACCTATTGTTGTGGAGCCAGCCCCCATATCAACCAATGTCACCCCAAGATCAAGTTCATCTTCAACAAGGGTCGATAAACCTGAAGCATAAACAGAGGAAACAAATCCTGCAACATCCAGGTGCGAACGTTCCACACAAGCCGTCAAATTTCGCAAGGGAGCCTTGGAACATTGCATGAGGTGAATTTTTGCGCGCAGCATATCCCCAAACATACCACGGGGGTCACGAATACCAGAAACGCCATCAATATCATAATTCATTGGAATGTTATGAATAACAACAGCTTGTTCTTTTTGTACTGAACCAACGGCTTGTTGAATAATTTTTTTAATATCGTCATCATCAACTGGGTGGGAAGAGATGGGCAATCCAACCTGCACTGTCTTTGATTGACATAACGCTGGAGAAATAGAAACAAAAACTTCTTCAATGACTTCATCTGCCATATTTTCAGCCCCATGAACAGCATGGGCGACGGCATCTTGAAGAGCTTCCATATCAACGATGGTACCTCCCTTAAGGCCCCTTGATGCGTAAAAACCATATCCTAGCACCGTTAAGTCACCAGATGATTCAATACGCCCAACGGCACAACAAACTTTACTGGTTCCGATGTCCAACCCCGCAACAAGTGTTTCATTAGATTTTGAAAAATGATTCCGCATGAGCTTAAAAGCCATTGCTCTTTATTCCTTGATATATAGGTATGTTGAGGCATTCTCGAACAAACTGTTAATAATAATGTTAATAATAATGTTAATACACATCCTGTTTTTCATCAATATAGACAATTATTTTATATTGATATCTGGCAATTAAGCCACCTTACCCCGTTGTTTTTTCTGACGTTTTTTACCTTTTTGAGACATATAAAAATAAATTTTCCCTTTATTGCGTAGATCAATTGTATCAATGATTCTTGAAGATAATCTCTCCTCCTTCTCCAATTCCTCAATATGTTTCAAGGCCTCTTCCAGATCATTTTCAGGTAATTTTATGATGAGGTCATTATTTAATATAAGGTCCCAACGGCGTTCACTCACAAAAATGGCCCCCGTTGCTTTGGCATATACACTTTCGAATGCGCCCACTTTTCTAATGAGATCAGGCAATTTTTTAGCCGCACCGACACCACTTGCAACTAAAAAACCAGGATAATCTTTTAGGGGAAAAAGACCAATAATATCACCGTATGTATCCACCAAATAATGCTTATTTTTTTCTTGGAAAAAAGCAATGGGATGACGTTCAATAAGTTTGATAAACAGCGTATTAGGCAAACGCCTTTCCACGCGAACAGAATGCACCCAAGGTAGTTTCTTCAAAAATTCTATTTTCTGTGATAAATCAATTCCATATATAAAATCACCTTTTTTCAACTTTAGCTTTTTCAACAAGCCATCTCTAGACGTTCGAATTCGGCCATCGACGACGATATGCTCGAGAGAAAAGCCAACACCTTTAATACCCTGCTCTATTTGATAAATGCTTTTATCCATGAAACGGCTCACCTTACCACTGGAAAAAAGCCAATACACACTGGAAGCCAGAGCCATAGTCAATGCAAAAATAAAAATTACAAACACACGTCGCAGGGTAAAAACACTAAAAACACGCCTGATCATCGAAGGAGACTTGTTTTTGCGTCCCTTACGAACGGGACGCCCTTGGCGCATAGGTCGCTTTACAGAAGCCGCTGATTTTAAGTTGGGTTTACGAGAGGGAGGCTTGCGCAAAGAAGTTTTTTTTTGCATTAGCACTTTCCTTTTGATGGAAAAATGGGATGTTCGATAATCCAACGGCATAAGTTTTGATAATCAAGTCCTGTATAGGCCGCTACTTCAGGGGCAATTGACAAAGGCGTCATACCAGGAGACGTATTTGCTTCTAAAACATAGGCGCGCTGCCCAATTTTTTGAGACGGATCAAAACGAAAATCAACGCGACTTAATCCTTGCACTCCCAGGGATTTTATTGTTTTTTCAGCAATATCCAGCAATATCGCACGATCCTCTGTTTCAAGAGCAGTCGGCATAATATGCTTTGTGACGCCCTCTACATTTTTAGCCTCATAATCATAAAAATCATTGGAAGGACAAAGCTCGAGAATATCAAGGGCACGACCATCAAGAACTGCGATGGAAAGTTCTCGCCCAGGAACATAAGCTTCCACCAAAACCTTGGAACCATAGGACCAATTTTGACCAGCGGTTTTAAAATCACTTTCAGTCCTAATAAGACTGACTCCGATACTGGATCCCTCGCAAAGGGGTTTTGTAACGAAAGGCACCCCATATGTATTTGACAGCTCTTCAAAATGAGTTTCTTTAAAAAAATTATCAAGAGGCATAACAGCCCCCTTTGCAATGGGAATTCCCTGCCCTGTAAAAATCTGACGGGACCGTTCTTTGTCAAAAGCATTGGCCGATGCCGTCACATCAGATCCTGTATAAGGGTAACCTAAAAGCTCC
>JAJRPZ010000018.1 GCA_024280495.1 Alphaproteobacteria bacterium | reverse complement strand
TTTGACCCTTCGTTTATAAAACGTTGGATATCATTATCATCCTCTGGGTTTACAAAAGAATAAACGGCTCCTGCATAACGAGCGATTTCAACGGCGTCACCTGTTGTAAAATTCCCGACTTTTTCATTAGGATTAGCGCGTCCCAAATGAATCTTATCAGCTTTCAATGCATAACTGGAGTCATCGCTATCATCATCTGATGTATCTTCAAACATGTCGTCATACCCATGGGCAATCGTACTTACTTGTAGGTTATCAAATTCATCTTGAGCAAAAGGAGCAGCATCTGCCATTGGCAAAAAACTCATGGAAATTGCTAATACTGATGAACTTAGAAATAATTTGGTGATATTTTTCTTCATAAAAAAACCCCTCTATTAATTAATTTTTACAACTATTCTAGTTCACACCATATATAATGTCTAATCGACAAAAATGCAAATTTATTTTTTAAATTCTGTCATTTTTTTTAAAATTGAATAGGAATGATAGAGAAATAGCTATGATTTAAAGGGCAAAAATGATTGTGACTCTTATACCAGGAAATACCTACATTTGTCCAGGAGCAGTATTCAAGGCGTAGGGAATCCAATTTCCTGGGGTTTTTGGAATGACTGCATGCACTTTCTTATGGGCAGGGAACACCACAAGACCGCCGAGCTTACGGGAAAACATAGATCCATATTTTTCAAGAGTTGAGGACAAGTTACGTGTTATTTTTTTATCCGTTGGCGGCGTGTACAAGCAATAACGTGGGCGCAGAGGGGAAAAACCAGCTAACTCCAAAATATCATACAATTGATGCCCCGTATAAGGCGTTCCATAACCCAAAGGGGTCGTTGTCGTTTGCGCCCATGCACCACGCCTATTAGGAGTCACGACAACTAACTCACCTGATTCTTTGAGAACTCGAAATGCTTCTTTTAAAATTGTGATGGGATCCTGAGAGTATTCAAGGGCATGACAAATGAGAAGACGATCTACAGACTTATCTGAAAGGGGCCACAAAGCCTCTTCCACCAAAAGGGATTTGTTTTTTAAGGGCAGCTTTTTTGTAGGCCAAGGCAAAACACCAAGAAGAGAAGGCATAAAGGAAAGAATGCGCTCTGATTCTCCATCAAAAAGCCCAAGATAAGGCAAACAATACCCATAGCCAACGACACTATCACCCTTTGTGGCAGGCCAAATTTCTGACAAATGAGGACGCACAGCCTCTTTGGTAAGTTGCCCCAAGGGGCTATTATAAAATTTTTCAAGATGTGTCGCGTCAATCCACATTTTTCCACTCTTTTATTTCAGACTTATTTCATAATTGTATTTTTTTATCTAAAATGCTGTCGCATTTTTCATTCTTTCATCAAGGTCTGCCATGGTTGGGTCAATATTAACTTTGTATTGCGCCCCTGAAAAAGATCCCCCATTAAAATCTTGAATCTGATTAACTTTTTCCGTAGGTTTTTTAAATTTAATACGAATACCATTCAAAAATCGTTGGCGCAGATTAACAAAATATTTTTTAAATTTCTTATCCAAGATTGTTAAACGCACAAATTTACCAGAATTTAACTTAATAAGAGGGTTTAATCCTCGAAACTCTGGGTGATAAATTTCATCATAATCGCCATTTTTAACCACGTCATAAAAACGAAAGGGCTGACGACATTGAATCATCAATCCATGTATAACGCGATCTTTCATATGCATCAACTCTGCCAAAACGGCTTTATCTGTGCCAAAACGCACATCATTAATAGACATAAGGTTTAGATCAATGGCACGTTTAATAGACGCAGCTACCCAACGGTTTACAACATAATTTTGATGAGACCCCCAATATTTATCTCCAAAATAAAGAGATAAACTCGCTAATTTTTCAGCGGATTTTTCAGTTACAAAAAACCAGTGTCCCTTATCAAAACGTAGATCTGTAAGGATATTTCCAATGGCCTCTTTGGAAAGAAGTTTGTAAGAAAAAGCAAGGCGCAGCGTCATCTCTATTTCAATGACGGAAAGAAAAGGAGGGTTTTGAAAAAGTGCTTTGAAGTTTTCATTTGTTGGATGAATCCCCTCAGGCGTAAGATTTATTTTCTCCAACCAAGCATCAAGGCCAATTTTTCTGAGATACCCCCCTTGAGAGGCTAGGTAATAAGGCAAATTCGATCCCTGAGGACGCAAATACAATGTTCCCTGATGGGCAAAAACTGAATGTGCAATAGGCTCTAATAAACCAGCTAATTGTTCGACAAGTGGACGTTGAAATCGATGTAGTAAGACAAAAACTCCCAAAGCATGATCAAAAAGACTATAGGCTGGCATGGATCTAAAATAGCGTCCAGGACCCGCATTATCAATCCCCTTTAAACGTTTTAATGCTGGGTGAGAAATCAATGCTTTAATAAAATTATCTTTAATTTTAATCGTCCCATAAAGGGATTGAATATTAATGGGCTTAGGGGGTGTGGAAATTGGAAGGGCCATGGATGGAGTATAGAAAACAATGCCAAAAAAAACAACGGAAACACAAGGAAAAATCAACATTTTTCTTATCCAGGTCCTACTTATATAAATCCTAAGAGAGAAATCCTTTATCAACCTAACCTCGTCCTGTAACAAGCAACTCCCTCTAGATTGCCACAGGATCCTTAGATCCCAAACATAAAAAAATATAAAAACAAATCACTCTGGTAAATGCCAACAAAAAAGAAAACTTGACAAACTCACTGCTTAACAGTTACTTTAAAAATCAAATCAAACAGCTCCGCTACAATAAAACAATAGAAAAATATATTGCGTTTTATTTATATGGGCATAGCACTCCCCAAAGTATAAACGAGGGGGTAAAATATTTTTTTAGGAATGGGTCTCATGAGAAGTTTTTTTGTATTTTTTATATTAATTTTTGTTCAACTTTCAGGTTATGCTAACTCGTCAAATAGCAACATAGAACACTCTATATTGGAGCTTATCAACGACAATACCATTGAAAACGACGACAAAACGAGGCGCATTAACAAATTACTCGAAATAGGAATAGACCCCTCCATAGAATTTTCTACTCTCAACAAAATATCAGAAGAAATGGATCATTCGATTCTGAGTCCTTTAAGTAAATTCAACATCATCAATGCTTTTTGGCATAAATTTTATAAAAGCAATATCAAAAAAGACTACAGAAAAGATCATTATGGTATGCTAGTGGAAAATTATCATTTCAACTCATTACTTATTAATGAAAATTTTTTATACGACTTAAGCCATGATTTTTATACTACAAAAATCATAAACTTTGACTTTGACTCTCCTCATTTTATTGATAAATTCACAGCAGAAAATATTATTTTATTAAATAATATTTTAACATCATTTAAAAAACTAAGCGAAACCAGCCAAAATAATAAAATTATGGCAAGGTTATCATTATCAATAATAAGATTAATGCAAAAGCTTCCTGATCTATTCTTAGATCAACTGAAATTAATAGAGATTAATTTAGAATTCGATCATGAAATAAACTCTATAGAAAGAAAAATGTTACTATTTATTGCTAGAAAAAGCTTACCTTTAAATAATGAATTCGAAGGATTTAAAAACCTACTTCAACAAACATTAACAGATGAAGAGCTCCTAAAACTACCAAATTTATCACAAAAAATTATTGAAACTCCTCTACCTATTATTGATTTCAGTAAAATAACAAATAAAAAAGCCATTAGAGATGAAATTAAAAAAGAATTAGCAGAAAAGGGAATTCTAAATCCCTCAGAGAAATTTTGGCTATCTTATAACCTTGCCCAATCCTATCCAGGTGATCAATTTTTCAAACTTCATGCAAAATATATTGATTTCATAAAGGATAATATCTTATTGAATTGCGATGACATAAATTTATCTGAAAAAATGAAAGATAACATACAAAATACTATCGAAGATTTAAGTAAAATTGAAAAACATTTAATGTTAAATAAATACGAAACCCCCCATAGTGATCTAGCCCTTGAATTTTATATGGAACGGGTTTTACAGAACGATTTACCACCTGGGATTTTGCCTACTGTCATTGACAAGTTAATGGAAGCAGGAGAAGAGAGGCTTTACAATTTTTTAAATCAAAATAACGATCATTTTTCTTCCTTTTGTAATTCATTGATAACGTCATCCAAACTCTATTTATCGGAAGAAATAGAAGCCTTCCTTGTGAGGAGTTACTATAAGTATGAAATACAATTGAGTAATGAAATTTTAATGAATTTTACGGGTCTTTTTAATAAAAGATTCTCAACTACTTCCTTAGATGACTCCAATAAAATAAGAATAGCGTTAACTCTCGTTGAAAATTATGGAGAGAAACTTTTAGATATGGGAACTGAAAATAGGAATGTATTAATAAATAGAATAGACATACTTTCCTCATATCTTATCCAAAAATACTATTCAAGAGATGTTTTATTTCCAAATAGAAAAAACTTTTTTGATACTCTTTTGTATCTGACCCATATGGGAGAAATTACCTTTCAGAGAAGTTTTTATTCGAAGCTTATCAAAGAAAATTTATCTAGAAACAACAGTCAACTTGTAGCAAATGTTTACCTCAACAGCTTTGATTCTTATGGAGAAATCAAGAGAAATAAATTAAGACACAGTTTCATGAGGGAGATAATATTTAATTCTCCATCGGACGAAATAACATGGACAAAAGAAAAATTAAAAGAAATAATTTCTGCAAAAAATGGGAATAAAACCAGTCTGGAAATTTCCAATCTATTCAAAAAGGTTTTAGAGTTGAACCCAAACTGTTATAAAACAACAGTTAATCCATTTAGTTTAACAGGAGAAACAGAAAATTTACGCCCCGCCCCGCCCCTTAAGAAGACGCCTACTCTAAACCCAGCCCCCCCCCATATACAACAGGACATTCCTCTAAAGAATAAAAGACAAATGAAGGAAAAAATTCCTGCAAAGAAACTTTCTCAGACTAAAAAAAATGTGAACAAAAAGAAACGTCCTCAGACTAAAATAAATGTGAGCAAAAAGAAAGTTGACGAGCTCTCAACTAAAAAAGGAACTAGCCAAAAGCCTAACACTCAGAATAACCCTCAGGGAAATATTGAATCAAAAATAGAGACTAATTGGTTTCATCATAACAATAAAAATGAAGGTTGGAAAAGTGTTGGAGAAAATGAAAAAAAGAAAAAAACGTCCTCTCTTGATAACATAAATTTTAATACTTTTATCCATGCGGACTTAACAAAAGATGACTTTGGGTTAAATGCCTCCAAAATTATTGAATTACTTATGAGCTATGTTACTGAGGGACATAGAGAAAAGCGAGATAAAGGACGCCCCCATAAATTAGTAAGGAATTTAGATGGTTATATTGCAATGGATATCAGTAGATACCATGGTGATAGAGTAATTTTTTCTATACATGGGAATGATGTCCATATTTTATCTGTGAATGGACACTATCCCCAAGAAATCTACGAGCGCGTAAAGAACCCAGACTTTCGTGAAATTGATTTGAAAAATTTCATTAAATAAATCAGTTTTACTCATCGAGGAAAGCCTTAACCCGTGCCTTTTTGAATAGAGATTGGAAATTATCAGTGGTGATCTTGGCAAGTTCACCCAAACCAACGCCCTTGAGGTCTGCCATAATCTTTGCTGTTTCGATCATAAAGCTGGGCTCGTTTCGTTTACCACGGTGGGGTGTTGGCGCCAAAAAGGGCGCATCGGTTTCAACTAGCAACCGATCAAGGGGAACTGTCATTATAATATCGCGCAAATCCCCAGATTTTTTAAAAGTTGCAATGCCAGAAATTGAAATATAAAATCCAAGCTTGAGACATTCATCTGCTAACCATTGAGTCTCACTAAAGCAATGAATCACGCCAGTCACCTGCCCTGCGTATTCCTTTAAGATCTCAACGGTATCTTCATTTGCTGCCCGTGTATGAATAATTAGAGGAAGCCCTGTTTCCTTTGCGGCATCCAAATGTGCGCGAAAGGACTCACGTTGTTGATCACGGGGAGAATTATCATAAAAATAATCAAGGCCCGTTTCACCAAGAGCAACCACTTTAGGATGCTTGGCATACTCAACCAACCATAAGGTCAATTCAGAACGATTCATGACAGTGAGGCCTGGCTCTGCATCATGGGGATGCACCCCCACGCTTGCGAAAATATGAGGATATTTATCGGCGGTTGCGATGATTGTTTTGGCTTCATCCAGCTCAGTACAAATATTCAAAAATGCCTTAATATTCACATCTTTTGCCCGTTGCAGGATATCATCCAGCTCCCCATCAAAATCTTTGTAATTTAAATGACAGTGGCTATCGATAAAATTCATCACTTAGGTCCTTTATGCAACAATAATATTTTTTAAATGGGGAATCCTGGAAAGATCATCAATGGTTTTCGGGGTCACTTTATAAGAATCACGAAGCTTAACTATTGATTCAAAACGGTCACAGACCAAGGTTATTTCAACACAGGCACTCCCCCTGCCAGACGCATTTAACGCCTCATATAATTCATCAATAATCTCATGACTCTTAATGGTAAAAGTTAGCTCTTTAGAAGTCGCAGCGACAGAATCTTCCAATTTTGACAGGTCTTGAATAACAAAGCGCAAGTCTCCCTCTTCGCGCTTTGCAGTGGCTTTGATCAAAACCGCGGTGCCTGGTTCAATGAGAGCCTTACCATTGGTAAAGGCTTCGGCGAAAAGAACGCCTTCGAACATACCTGAGGCATCGGAAAATTGAACAAAGGCAAATTTATTTCCCTTTTTGGAAATACGTTCTTTTTTACTCACCACAACACCAGCCATATTCACGGCAATTTCCCCTGCCCCAAAATCCGTTTGTGAAAGCTCTGTATAAGATTTCACATTATATTTCTTCAGCATATCTTGATAAGCATCCACTGGATGCTCACTCAAGTAAAAACCGATGGCATCAAATTCATGTTGGGCTTTTTCTGCACGTCCCCATGCTCTGGCCTCTATCAACGAAACTTCGGGAAGGGAAACGGATTCTGCACCTCCTCCTCCAAAAAGGGACTGCTGATCACTTGCCAATTGTGCTGCTTTTTCTCCCACATTCTTGATGGCAGAGTCAATATTAGCAAATAATTTTGCACGATTACTCTCAATTGAATCAAAGGCGCCTGAACTAATGAGATTTTCAAGCATACGTTTATTAACCGCCTTACTATCCAAGCGCCGTGTAAAATCAATAAGCCCCGTATAAAGGCCATTTTCTTCGCGCTCCTTGACCATCAAACGGATAGCAGATTCACCTACGTTTTTAAGGGCTGCCAAAGCATACCGCACGCCAAATTCAGAAGTGCCTTTTTTTCTCATTGAGTCACTCAGGTCGCATTTTTCTACGGTGAATTTAGCAAAAGATTTATTCACATCAGGCATCAACAAAGGGATCTTCATGCGAATGAGTTCTTCACGTCCAATACAAAGCTTATCGGTATTTTGAAGATCATAGTTCATGGTGGATGCGGTAAATTCAACGGGGTAATTAGCTTTTAAATACGCCGTTTGATACGCAATTAAACCATAAGGTGCCGAGTGACATTTGTTAAATCCATAGCTTGCAAACTTAGCCATGGCATCGAAAATACGGTTGGCCGTTGTCCCTGGAATTTTGTTATGTTTTAGACACCCTTCCGTAAAAATATCACGTTGCATATCCATTTCTGCTTTGATTTTTTTACCCATGGCGCGACGTAATAAGTCAGCTTGCCCAAGGCTATACCCCGCCAATTGTTGAGCAATTTGCATCACTTGCTCTTGGTAAACCATAACGCCGTATGTTTCTTTCAAAATAGGTTCTAGCATGGGGTGAAGATAAGTAATTTCTTGTTCACCATGTCGACACGCCACATAGCGTGGAATATCATCCATGGGACCAGGACGGTATAAAGCTACAAGGGCGATAACTTCTTCGAACTGTGTCGGTTTAAGTTTGCGGATAACTTCCCGCATTCCCGTACTCTCCAATTGGAAGACACCAACTGTTTCAACGCTCTGAAGAAGGTCAAAGGTATTTTTATCATCCAAAGGAATTTCTGGCATGATGATTTCAATGTTCTGATGTTCTTTGACAAGGTCAACGGCACCCTGCATAACCGATAAGGTTTTTAAACCCAAAAAGTCAAACTTCACCAAACTACAAAGTTCAACAAATTTCATATTAAATTGCGTTGCTGGCAAGGCAGAATTTTCATCTTTATAAAGAGCCACTATATTCTCAAGGGGTTCTCCCGCAATCACAACACCCGCCGCATGGGTGGAAGCATGGCGATAAAGACCTTCCAGTTGAAGGGCGATATTAAAAAGCTCTTTGGTTTTTTCATCGCCGTTAATTTCATCATGGAGTTCTGGTACTTGCTCCAGTGCTTCCGTTAATGTTACAGGACTGGCTGGATTAGTAGGAATCAATTTTGAAATACGATCGACCTGACCATAGGGCATGCCGAGCACACGGCCTGTATCCCGAATCACGGCTTTTGCTTGCAGTTTTCCAAAGGTAATAATTTGCGCAACTTTATCGGCACCATACTCATCACACACATGCTGAATCACTTCATCCCGACGATCCTGGCAAAAATCAATATCAAAGTCGGGCATGGAAATACGTTCAGGATTTAAAAAACGTTCGAACAGTAAGTTCAATTCAATGGGATCAACATCCGTAATAGTTAATGCCCATGCCACAAGGGATCCTGCCCCTGATCCACGGCCTGGCCCCACGGGAATAGATTGATCTTTTGCCCATTTTATAAATTCAGCAACGATGAGATAGTAACCCGAATACCCCATACGGTGAATAATATCAATTTCAAATTTAAGACGATCAAAGTAGGTTTTGCGGATTCCCCCCTTTTCTGCATCAGTCATATTTTGTCCATAAACTTGACGTTCAAGACGGTAATCAAGGCCCTTTTCCCCTTGGATTCGAAGCTCCTCATTTTCTCCACGTTCTGTTTTAAAGGGAGGCAAGGCTGGTGGTAAAGGTTCCAAAACAAAGTGGCAACGCTTTGCAATCCGTACGGTATTTTCAATGGCTTCAGGTAAATCTTTAAAAAGCTCAACCATCTCAGAGACACTTTTAAACCGATGATTGGGTGTTAGGCGTGGGCGTTCAGGGTCATACACATAAGATCCTTGCGCAATACAGGACAGCGCATCATGGGCCGTATATTGATCTTTATGAATAAAAAAAGCTTCGTTGGTCGCAACCAAAGGTACGCCCTGATCATAGGCCATCTGCACAAGATCATCTTCCGTTTCAACTTCTCCTGGAATCCCAAAACGATGAACCTCCATATAGAGATTATCGCCATAAAAAGATTTCAGTTTTTCGAAATATGTTTTTGAATTAGCCGTTTCTTTTTTCAATAAATAATCAGCAACCCCCCCCTTAATCCCCCCTGTCAAACAGATAAGGTCAAGGGACAATTCTTCCAACTGGTCAAAGATAACATAGGGCAGATGATGATCTGGATGCAGCAAAAAGGCCCTTGAAATCAACTTAATAAGATTCTTATAGCCAAGTTCTGATTTTGCAAGGAGAACAAGCTCATGAAAAACGGGACGAATTTCTGTTCCCAAACTCACACGTTTGGGCTTAAAGGGGGATTTCACAAGAATTTTAGCGCCAATAATAGATTGAAGACCACATTTAACGGCACTCAAACAAAAATCCATGGCACCAAAGACATTGCTGGTATCCGTCACGGCAACGGCAGGAATAAACTCGTCCTGACAATGGGATAAAAGATCCGAAAGCTTAATAGCCCCCTCCGCCAAAGAATAGCTAGAGTGAACCTTGAGGTGGATAAAATTATGAGGTAAATGCGCAGATTCTGCTTTTGTCATCTTAGAAATCAAAAAAGGTAAGGTTTTCTCTTTTCAATTCATATCATAATTCAACAAATATCCCTAAAAATATCACCTAAAAACAATCAAAAAATTGCAAAACAATCAAAAATTCGCTACAAAATAAAAAGGCAGATAAACTTTACCCCTCATGGATTTTTTTGTGGAACAACTCTTAATCGAATATGGGCCAACCGCTGGCTACCTCATTCTTCTTCTTGGATCCTTTGTGGAAGGAGAATCCGTTGTCTTAACTGCTGGATTTTTTGCCTATAAAGGCTATTTAAGCCTTCCCCTTATTATGTTCATTGCCTTTGCTGGATCCCTTTGTGCGGATCAGCTTTTATTCTTTCTCGGGCGCATTTACGGCCCTGCACTCTTACAGCGCAAACCCAATCTCAAAGAAAAAGCCGATAAAGCCTTCTCTTTACTTCACCGTTATAACTTGTGGTTTATCCTGGGATTTCGCTTTATTTATGGCATCCGTACCGTCAGCCCCTTTGTCATTGGCGCCAGTGGCATTGCCGTTAAACGTTTTGCCATTTTAAATCTCATTGCTGCGGCCATTTGGTCCGTACTCAGCTGCTCCGCTGGCTATCTTCTTGGTTATTTCTTTGCCGATGAAATTGAATATGCCATTGACCAAGCCATCAAATTTCAAAAGATTACCATCAGCAGCATTATTCTCATCATCGCAGCCACAGCCACTTTTTTTTACTTTAAACGCAAAAAAGAAAAAAAGAACATTGACCAAAACCGCTCAAATGGTTAGATTCTAAATATCTTATGAGCAAAAATTGTGAAAAGATTTATATAAATTAAGTGGCCGGGTGGCAGAGTGGTTATGCAGAGGACTGCAAATCCTTGAACATCGGTTCGATTCCGGTCCCGGCCTCCACTTAATTTTAAATTAGACCTTTTCAAAAACATATCTTTTTGCTATTAAGATAATGTTGATGACGTTTTAAACGTTTTCCACTCCCCGGTAGCTCAGTTGGTAGAGCAAATGACTGTTAATCATTGGGTCGGCGGTTCGAGCCCGTCCCGGGGAGCCATTTTCCAAAAAGTTATTTACCTTTTAATCAGAAAAATTAACAATCAAAAGAGCCCCTCTAATGATCAAAAAAATACTTTATACCTTAATCATCCTTGCTATTTTGATCTTGTCTATTAGATACCTTCCAAAATTCATTGTAAATAAAACTGATTTTGGCCCCCGTATTTTAAAACATTTGGATATGGGCAAACCGAAATTTATGACCGAAACTTTTGCAG
>JAJRPZ010000017.1 GCA_024280495.1 Alphaproteobacteria bacterium | reverse complement strand
GGGATCTGGCATCTTTGGGCGTAGGTCAGGTGTTTGTAGCCTTTGGGCATTCTATTCTCCATTGTTTTCCAACGTAGAGTTTAGACGAATACCTGACTTTTCACTTCCTCAAAATGACGCACTTCATTTCTGAAACGGCGTCGGTATATATTACGATTTTTTAACTTTTTATAGTTATAATAAAACTACCAATAAAAAGGAAACTATACTATGAAAATGACATCATTTTATGCAATCATATTTGCAACTGCACTTTCCATCACGCCAACAACAAGCATGACTTCCCCCACAATGGAAGCAGAGGATGGAGACGGAGATACTTCACATGCAATTGCAGTCACCCCAGTTGTAACCGTTGAAGAAGACGTTAACAAAACAGACGAAGAAGGTGAAGTAGATACCGCCACCTCGTTAACAACAACTGATTCTATCAAAGGAGTGGAAGAAGAAGAGGAAGAACTCACTCTTAGACAAACAATTGAAAAAACTTGGACTATAGTTGCGGATATTGCAGAAAAAGCCTACGGAATTGGAAAAAAAGTTTATGGGTTCATTAGTAAGTTATTCGGTTAAAATTAAACCAATATAGAACCTTTTTGGAATGACAATATAATTATTCTGGGAGAGTATTTCCCAGAATTTTATCAGAGTCCAAAGGGTTCCTGACCATAGAGTGAAGTTTTAATCCAAGAAAAAATCTGGAATCAACGATTTACCAGGAGACACGACATATTTTTCGAGGTCAATACTGGGGTCCTTTTTCAAAAGAATTTCCTCATCAATAAAAAAGTTACCCGTGCACTTTTCACTCCGTTGGGTTAAAATATGATGAGCCGCATCAGAAACAATTTCAGGGGTTCTCGATGATTGCATGAGGGCTTCTCCACCCAACATATTCACTGCTGCCGTTGCGATTGTCGTTTGAGGCCACAATGAATTTACGGCAATCCCCTTGTCTTTAAACTCTTCTGCCATCCCCAGGGTACACATGCTCATGCCATATTTTGACATGGTGTAGGCACAATGATTTTCAAACCATTTTTTATCCATATTCAAGGGGGGAGATAGCGTTAAAATATGTGGGTTTTTAGCTTTTATCAAATGAGGTAAGCAAGCTTGAGACGCGGCAAAAGTCCCCCGTACATTAACGGAATGCATGAGGTCAAACTTTTTCATGGGTGTTCCTCTCGTACCCGTCAACTGAATGGCGCTGGCATTATTGATAAGAATATCAATGCCACCAAAAGTTTTGATGGTTTTTTCAATGGCGGCTGCAAGTGACTCATCGTCACGCAAATCCATTTGAATGGGAAGGGCTTCTCCGCCTGCATCATCAATGGCTTGAGCAACGGAATAAATAGTACCAGGGAGTTTAGGGTGAGGTTCACTTGTTTTTGAAGCAATAACAATCTTAGCACCATCTTTTGCGGCACGTAAGGCAATGGATTCACCAATTCCCCGTGAGCCACCCGTAATGAAAATAACTTTATTTTTTAATGTACTCATGTTTTTGTATTCTCCCTAAATGACTATAGACTTATATATTCTTTTCTTCATTTTGAATATCTTGACGCATAAACTCTTCGGATTTTTGCCACGTTATGATAGCTTGAGAAACCTGTCCACCTTTCATGGGACCATATTTATCTTGAAATAAAGCAACTATTTCTAGAGCTGGAATTGCACCTCTTTTGCCGACAAAAATGGCTTTTTGCAAGGCATGGGCAACGATACGGCCTTTATAAATAGCTTTTTGTTCTAGGTAAAACCATTTATCATCCCACCCAGCAATTTCCGTATGAATTTCATATTTTTGAAATAATAAAAGACTTTTCCGCCACCTAATATTCGTAGAGCCTAAAACAGGGCTCCATTTGTTTTTCCATACAATTTTGGCAAGTCCAGTACGGATTAACAGGTCCGTTCGTCCCAAATCCATCATGCTAAGATATCTAGAATTGGTCATATGTCGATTAATATCAAGATCAAAAATTCTCACACGAAATGTCGTGATAGACCGCTCTCTAAGGGATAGTTTAGGACGAAAAAAAGCATGGATAACAATACGCATCAGACGAATTAAAAGATTCATATGCTTCCTTTTTTTTAATGTCCTGCCTTGAAAAAAAGAAGGCCAAAGCCCCTTTTATTTTATGAACAATACCTCAAGACGCGCGGGTTATTTCTTGGGAAAACCCAGAAAAATCAAAGGGGCCAAAAGCTTCCTCATCAATATCCATCAATGTTTTTTTACCAGCCATTATTGTGGCAAAAAGCGTAGATGTTCGAGGTAGAATCTTTTGCATATAAAAACGTGCCGTATCGATTTTACCTTTATAAAATAAAGATTCAGAACCGTTCTCATTTGGTTTAGAAACAATAACCGCTCTGGTCCAAAGATAAGCAAGGGCCGTATGACCAAAAAGAGACAAGAAGTCCGTAGAGGCTGCCCCTGCTTCTTCGGGATTAGCCATACCTTTTTGCGCAACAGTCAGAGCAGCGCGCTGCAAGCGGTCAAAGGATTTTGCAAGGGGCCCAACAAATTCTGCAAGATCTTCATTGTCCTCGTGCTCCTTGATAAATTCTTGAACAGGGTGGAAGAAACGGCGTAATAAGCGTCCCATATGCATGCCAAGTTTACGACCAACGAGATCAAGCCCCTGAATACCATTAGTGCCTTCATAAATTTGCGTAATTCTAGCATCACGCACATATTGCTCTACACCGAAATCTTGCGTATAGCCATAACCACCATGAATTTGAAGAGCATGATTGGTATTTTCAAAGGCCATATCCGTAAAAAATGCCTTAACAACAGGGGTCATCAATTGGACGAAATCATCGGCCCGTTGACGTTCTTCTTTTTCAGGGTGCTTTTGAGAAATATCAACCTCTTGACCAATCCAAACTCCCATCATGCGACACCCTTCAATGTAGGATTTCATTGTCATAAGCATACGACGTATATCAGGATGCACAATAATAGGATCTGCTGGCTTTTTAGGGTGCTTCACTCCAGAAAGAGAGCGACCTTGAAGGCGTTCGCGAGCGTAAACCACTGCATTTTGATAAGAAACTTCGCTGATACCAAGACCTTGAAGGCCGACACCAATGCGTTCGTTGTTCATCATGGTAAACATATAGGAAAGCCCTGCATTTTCTTTGCCAACAAGCCACCCTTTCGCACCATCAAAACTCATGGCACAAGAAGGAGACGCATGAATGCCCATTTTATGTTCAAGGGACGTGCATTGTAATTTATTACGATCGCCAAGGGACCCATCATCATTGACCATAAATTTAGGGACAACAAAAAGACTGATGCCTTTAACACCCTCAGGTGCAGTTGGGGTTTTTGCAAGAACCAAATGAATAATATTTTCAGTTAAGTCATGTTCACCCGATGAAATCCAAATTTTATTTCCTGTAATTTCATAGGATCCATCTTTTTGAGGCACTGCCTTTGTGCGCAAAAGACCAAGGTCAGTTCCACACTGTGGCTCCGTTAGGTTCATGGTTCCCCCCCATGTTCCATCGATCATTTTGGGCAAGAATTTTTGTTTAATATCTTCGGCCCCATGGGCATGAATAGCCGTATATGCCCCCCGAGTTAAACCTGGATACAAACTAAAAGATAAATTTGACGAACAAATCATTTCTTCCAGAATAAATTCCAAAGAATCGGGAAGACCCTGTCCACCATATTTAGGATCAGATGAAACCGATGTCCATCCCCCTTCAACAAATTTATCATAGGCATTTTTAAAGCCTTTAGGGGTTGTGACCTCACCATTTTTCCATTGGCAACCTTCCTGGTCCCCTGATTGATTAAGGGGGAAAAGTTCATTTTCACAAAAACGTGCGGCTTCTTGAAATACGGCATCAACCAAGTCATCTGTCATGTCAGAACAACCTGGAAGAGCTTTGATGGTACCAAAATCAAAGACCTCACGACTGGCAAAACTAATATCGCGAATGGGGGCTTTATAAATAGGCATATTAAATTCCTTTTTTTCGTTTCCTATGCAAGGTTCTTTTTTTTCAAGATCCTAGTTCCGCAGAGGTTTACCTGTTGTTAAAATGCTTTCCATACGCGCCATGGTACGAGGGTCCTTGATTAAGGCCATAAAGGCCGTACGCTCAAGTTGAAGAATATAATCTTCGTCTTCCGTATCCGTTGGGTCCGTATCCCCACCACTTAAAATAACGGCAAGTTTTTTTGCAATTTGCTCATCATAGGGAGACGCTTTACCAGCCTTCACAAACCCTTTAACAGCCATCGACATCGCAACTTTTGCAGCACCACCAGGAAGAGACATTTTTTCCTTTTCGGGAGCCACAAAACCTTCAGCAACCATTTTCAAAGCTGTTGCCTTAGCATCAGAGAGTAATCGATCTTTATTCATGGTAATAAACGTTGACCCTTCATCTAAATATTTCATTGCCAAAGCTTCATTGGCTGATTTCGCAACTTGCGCCGTTCCCACAATCTCAAAAACCTTACCTACTGCTGCCATGGATCCGCCGAAACGCCCAGCTTTTGAAAGCCAACGTCGAAGCATTTCTTTACATCCACCCCAAG
>JAJRPZ010000016.1 GCA_024280495.1 Alphaproteobacteria bacterium | reverse complement strand
TGCCTCTTTTGATACCATTTGTTCTTTAATACCAGGACCTGATTTTCCAACGGGCGGTATTATTATTGAACCTCTCGAAAATATTAAAAAAGCTTACATGTCAGGGCGTGGCAGCATTAAAATGCGTGCGCGTTACATCGTCGAAAAACTAGGGAATGGTCAATACCAAATCGTTGTCACTGAAATTCCTTATCAGGTTCAAAAATCTCGTTTGGTCGAAAAAATTGCTGATCTCTGGAGTTTAAAAAAACTCCCCCTATTGGGTGATGTCCGAGATGAATCCACAACGGATGTACGCTTAGTGATCCTGCCGAAGACCCGCGCCATCGAACCTGAAATACTCATGGAATCTTTGTTCCGTGCAACGGAGTTGGAAAGTCGTTTTAGCCTCAACATGAATGTTTTGGATCATGGACGCATTCCAAAAGTTATGAATATCCGCGAGGTGCTTCAAGCCTTTTTAAACCATCGAAAAGACGTCTTGTGTCGACGTTCTCATTATCGGTTGGGTGAAATTTCACGGCGTCTCGAGATTTTACGCGGCTTTATGATTGTCTTTTTAAACGTGGATAAAGTCATTAGCATTATCCGTTTTGACGATGAACCTAAATCTAAATTAATTACAACCTTTGAATTATCAGACCTACAAGCCGAAGCTATCTTGAATATGAAGCTTAGGTCTTTGCGTAAGCTCGAAGAAATGCAAATTCAAAAGGAAATCACCCAACTTGAAGAAGAACAAAAAAATCTTCAAGACATGCTGGCAAGTGATGAAAAACTCTGGAAAAACATCTCAGACGACATCAAAGACCTTAAGAAAACCTATGGTATTAAACATCCTAATGGCCAACGTCGCACAACTTTTGAAGATGCCCCCGACATTGATGACGTGCCCATGGAGGCCCTCATTGAAAAAGAACCCGTCACCATTGTGTGTTCTAAGAATGGATGGATACGCGCCTTGAAGGGCCATGCCGTAAAAACAGATGATCTAAAATACAAAGAAGGCGATGAAGGACAATTTATTTTACCTGCAGAAACAACATATAAACTTCTTATTTTTGACACAACAGGTCGTTTCTACACTCTTGCCATTGATAAAATCCCAGGTGGACGCGGTCATGGCGAGCCCCTCTCACTTTCCATCGAGATGCCCCATGGATCAAGTATTTTGACCATGTTTGTTTACAATGCCATCCGTGATGCTGCTTTACGTGCCATAGTGGCTTCCAACGAAGGTCGTGGATTCATTGTTCCCCTTAAGAATGTTGTGGCGCAAACTAAAAATGGTAAACAAATTCTCAATGTGGCCGACAAGAAAAAAGCCGTTTTGTGCCGCTTCATCAATGACGATGATGATCATGTTGCCGCCGTTGGTAATAATCGTAAACTGGTTGCTTATAAATTAAAAGAGGTCCCAGAAATGAACCGCGGTCGTGGCGTCATTCTTCAAAAATATCGGGAAGGAGCTTTATCAGACCTCGTAACCTTCAAGCTCGAGAACGGCCTCAGTTGGAAATTAGGTGACCGTATTCGCACGGAAAATAGTCTTCTTCCCTGGCTTGGTAGACGAGGCCAAATTGGCAAGCAACCTCCAATTGGATTTCCAAGGAATAACAAATTTGGTGTATAAGATTCTTAGAATGACTTATTTATATAGAAAAACTACAACACTTCTGATATAATTTTAAGAAAATCCACGTAAATTCAAGCCTATACGAGTATTGACCCATGGATATACAAGAATCCCTCAAAAAAAAGCGAGACCTTCTAAAAGATGAGCATCGTGATATTGATACCATGATCAGTGATTTGTTAAGGGAATCAATTGTTAATCAATTGGCTGTCCAACGATTGAAAAAGAAAAAGCTATTGGTTCGCGATCAAATAGCCCGTATTAATCAACAGCTGCTACCAGATATTTTAGCTTAATCCATTTCCTTGAAATTTTTAAAAATAAGAAAAAAAAACCCATGGCAGATTTATCACCCTCAAAAAAAAATATTTCTGCTCCTGTCATAGATTTTTCTGATATGCCTCCTTTAGAGGATGTTTCATTAAATATGCCCATAGATATAAACGCCGATCCCAACGCGGAACCTTTTGAGCCCCCACCTTCAAAAAAACAAAAAGCCATACCGCCCCTTGTACCTGCTCTTTCAACGGAAACATTACCCCATAATATAGAAGCCGAACAAGCTCTTCTTGGTGCTTTGCTTTATAACAACATGTCCTATGAACATGTGTCTGATTTTCTGAGGGCTGATCACTTTTCTGATGGTAATCATGGTCAAATTTATGGCGCTATTTCTCTGCTCCTAGAACGCGGTCAAGTGGCTGACCCTGTAACTTTACAGGATTATTTTAAGTCTCAAAATCTTTTAAATGATATTGGCGGCACATCCTATCTTACAAAACTTGCGACCTCCGTTGTGTCTTTGGTAAATACTTCCGATTACGGTAAAATTATTTACGATCTTTTTTTACGTCGTCAGCTTATTGAACTTAGCCAGAACCTCGCATCAAAGTCTAGAAAAGTTGATTTTGAATCCAAAGCTTCTGATTTTATAGAGCAAACGGAACAACAACTCTTTGATCTTGCGACCACTGGGTCCATGGATAGAGGCTTTATTCCCTTTGCTGAAGCCCTTGCAAACTCCATTGAAACAGCGCAAATTGCCTATAAAACAGACGGTCATGTGGTAGGCGTGACAACGGGTATGATCGACTTAGATAAAAAACTAGGTGGCCTTCACCCTTCCGATTTGTTAATTCTAGCAGGGCGTCCCTCTATGGGAAAAACGGCCCTTGCCACCAACATTGCCTTTAATGCAGCAAAAGCTATTCTAAAGGAAAAAGACGGGGGAGCTGCCGTTGCTTTCTTCTCACTGGAAATGTCAGCAGACCAATTGGCAGGGCGTATTTTGTCTGCTGAATCAGGTATTGTGTCCGATAAAATTCGGCGCGGTGATTTGAATGGCGATGATTTTCAAAAATTTTCTGATGTCGCAAAAGAATTAGCAGAGCTCCCTCTTTTTATGGACGACACACCTGCACTTTCTATTTCTGCCCTACGAACGAGATGCCGTCGTTTAAAACGCCAACATAATTTAGGCTGTATTATTGTCGACTATTTACAATTACTTAGCGGCACCGCTGGTAAAAAAAGTGAAAACCGTGTGCAAGAAATTTCTGAAATAACAAGGTCTTTGAAAGCTCTCGCCAAGGAACTTCATGTACCAGTTATGGCCTTATCACAATTAAGCCGTGCCGTGGAACAACGAGATGATAAACGACCACAATTATCAGATCTCAGGGAATCAGGATCCATTGAGCAAGATGCCGATGTTGTGATGTTCGTTTTTCGTCAATCCTATTATTTAGAACGAAAAGAGCCAGATCATGGCACTGAATCACACCGTGAGTGGCAAATTCAAATGGAGAATATTCGCAATATTTCCGAAGTTATTCTTGCCAAACAGCGTCATGGTCCCGTCGGCACAGTACGCCTCTTTTTTGATTCAAGACTGACACGATTCGGCGATCTCAGCCAAGAGGATCAAGCACGCCTAGCAATCTCCAAAGGGTAAAAATAGTAGTTCCAAAAAAATTCTAGTCTAGGAGCGAGAGACCAATACCTTAAAACTTATAGGTGCGGGAATGACTGACGACGTTTGAGATGTTTTTGGAACGACTATAGTGGCCGAAAAAGCATAAATATGATATAATAATGCATATATAGTCATTCCATGGGAGATTTACGCACATGTCACAAACAAAGAAAATTTCCATCATTCTAATTATCGTTCTTTTTTGCCTTGCCTTACTCAAGATTTTTCTCATTGGAGCAGGAACAATCACAAAACTAGAACCAACTCAAAATTCAATTTTTCCAACACTTTATGGAGTTTCCCTTGATGGAAAAGAAATAACGCTACCCCGTGATTTTAAAACCCCCCTTAATCTTGTCGTTTTGGCCTTTGATGATGATCAACAAAAATCTCTTGATACATGGAGTGATGGCTTTCACAAAAATAACCTTTCTGAGAAAAACCTCGATTTCTATGCCTTGCCTGTTTTGTATGAAATGGAATACATTCAACGTTTTTTCTACAATAATTGGTTAAAACTTAAATCAGGAGATGCCGCTTATAAAAAGAAAACAATCACTATTTATGTCGATCGTTCTAAATTTTTCAAAATGATGGATATCGATGATGAAACTGTTTATGCTTTTTTAATCAACAAACAAGGGGAAATTCTTTGGGTCAGAAAAGGGAAATTTAGCGAAAATTATCTTTCAGAGATACAGAGTTTCATAAAATCTTATTAGTTGATTAGTTTTTTGCTTACACAAAACTTATGAAACGACGGCTATAACTTATAGCCACTTATGTCCGAAGAGCCCAGCAACAAAGCATAAACGTAAAAATGATTAGCTATACCCTCTGAATTTACACAATAATTTTATTCCTATTGGTTATAAAATAGGGTATAAGTAGTGAAGTAGAGATTTGTTTATTCTCCTGATTTTTCTTGTTAGCGTACTTGAATCCTACTATTCTTCGTAAAACGTACGAGGGATTATTATAATAGACTAAAGGAATTATACTATGACTACAGGAACCGTAAAGTGGTTTAACACGACTAAAGGATTTGGTTTTATTGCACCTGACGAAGGAAGCAGCGATGTATTCGTACATATTACTGCCCTTCAAGAGGCTGGTCTTAATGGTCTAGATGATGGTCAAAAAGTTTCTTATGAAGTTGCAGAAAATCGCGGTCGCGAATCAGCAGTTGATCTAAAACTAGTTGACTAATTCATTTTCAATAAATATTTTTGTTTTATAATCAGGGTTTCCCTGATTATTTCTTATATTCTTAACTTTATCTTAATTAAAATCACCAATTTAGATTCATGATGCTTTTTCTAGCAGCAACCTCCGAGTGATTGGGAGCTACAGATTATTGTTGCGTTTAAAGTCCTGCAATGCCTCCATAAAAATATGTCTCCGACCCTGTCTTGCAAAACTGAAATAATAAGTATTCAGATAGGTCTGCATTTCATGAATTAACTGAACCATGACGTTATTGTTTTTCTTTTTTAAGTAAGGCAGGCGACTCCCAAGTTCATATTCAATGACCATTTCAGCAAGTTTTTTAACACCTTCTGACGAATGAGCATCCATTTGATTCAAATCTGCAAGCCCTATAAAATCACTAAATATGTTAGCCGCATTTATTTGAAATTTTCCCTTAGGAATTTCAAAATTCTTCCTATTTTGGGAACTTAAAGACCTTTTATTATATAAATTATCATAGTCTTCAATGCTCAAATTAGATGCACGTGACTCTGTATATTTGTACTCTAAAAGGGTCCAAGCTTTTTCTAGTTTGTTTTTTAAATTATTATCTACCGTACTATTTATCACTTGAGATTCTGTACTTTTTAAGTAAGACAACTTCATAACGTTATTATTGATTGAATCATCCACATTTATTTTATGACCCAGCCTATTATAGTTTTCATGGGATAGTTTCTCAAATTCGATGGAATTCATATCAACGGTTCCCATTTTATTTAAAACAAAATAGACATTTTTACCGTTCATATCTTCCATGAATAAATCTCCTGATTTATTCAAGAGATTTATCTGCATTTCTCGCACCCTATTTCTACTCTCAATAGTAGTTTCATTTCTTTTGATCTTTTGAATTTTATCTGCATATGATTGCACCTTATATTTCCTACCGTCCTTACCTTTAATTTGAAAATCCATTGATCCTAGATCAGGACCACTTGTCTTATATGAAAAATCTAATACACCAGACAGTTCCTCGCCTGAGGCGGATGCAGAAACTGGCACAATTGCAACTAAATAAGCGCCGAATATACTTTTTATCATAATAACCCCTTCTAAATTATATTTAATTATCAAGTATTATTATGAAAATAACCATTATAGATTAAGTATCCGTTAATCTGGTCACAATATGTTTAAACAAAAACAGCCAATAAAATAATCAATTTTTCTATAGGATCCGCGTGTCTCAAGTAATTTTTTATTTTTTTATCACTCAATGATTAGTATTAGAATGACTAATATGAAATAAAATGACTACCAAAGGGATAAAGTCATGTGTTATATTTTATTACTCATCTGATTTATTTTTTATTATGGTTTTGAAAATGCCCCATAGAATGACCTCACCGCAGATTGTTACTGATTCCACGCTTTTTATTTCAGAAGATGCTCTTGTACGATTACGTTTTTTAAAAGAAAAAGAAGTCAAAAAAGAACAGCAGACAGACAAAAATATTTTCTTGCGTATATCAGTTCTAAGTGGTGGCTGCTATGGTTTTCAATATAATTTTGATTTTACGTCAAAGGTTCAAAAAGATGATTTCATTTTTAAATTTGAGGATGTTACCATTGTAACCGACGAAATATCTTATGACCTCTTAAAAAATGTCACTTTGGATTATGTCCAAGAAATGATTGGTTCTGCATTTACCCTTAGAAACCCTAATTCCGATGCCTCTTGTGGCTGTGGTAATTCCTTCTCCATATAAAAAAAGAAAAACATGACTCTTATTGCAACCTGGAATGTAAACTCTATTCGAACAAGACTCCCTATTTTAGAAAAATGGGTGGCGCACCGCAATCCTGATATTATTCTTCTGCAAGAGCTAAAATGCATGGAAGAAACCTTCCCCCTTACTGCTATGGAAGATCTTGGGTACAACGTTGAAATGCTGGGACAAAAATCATATAATGGCGTGGCTATCCTCTCAAAATATCCCATTGAAGATGTCGTCCATGGTCTTCCGACACTTTCCAATGACCCTCAAGCGCGATACATTGAGGCTTTCTGTGGTGGAATACGAGTTGCCAGTGTTTATGTGCCCAATGGCCAAAAAATTGATAGCGATAAATTTAATTATAAAATGAATTTTTTAAAAGCATTAAAAAAACATGCGCGAGCATTGCTAGCTCAAGATGAATCTCTTATTATTGGTGGAGATTATAATGTAGCACCTGATTTATGCGATGGTCACAATCCAGATATTTTTGAAAAAAATCGTATTTTATGCTCTCTTCAAGAGCGAGAAGCGTTAAAAAACGTTATCAACGAAGGCTTGATCGACGGATACCGTGTTGTGCACCCAGAAACCCTCCATGAAAATCAAAAAAAATTTTCTTGGTGGGATTACCGCTCTGGTAGTTATGAAAACAATAAGGGATACCGAATCGACCATCTTTATTGCTCGCCAAAAGCTGCTGATTTTATTCAAAATTCTGGCATTGATATTGAGACGCGTTTACAAGAACGCCCCTCGGATCATGCCCCCGTATGGCTGTCTTTGACACCTACTGCTAATTAGGGATATACACCACCATCAAAAATTTACAAAATAAATTTAGATACATCTTCTTTTTTAGAAAGGCTTTGAACACGATCGAGAACATCTTTAGGTGTAATGGCAACTGTTTCTCCTGAACGCTCGGAAGCATTAAAACTAATATCTTCGAGAAGTTTTTCCAGAACGGTGTGTAAACGACGGGCACCAATATTTTCAACATTTTCATTAATATCCGCAGCAAGTTCAGCCAAAGCTTGGATGCTGGCATCATCAAAAGTTAAGGTAACTCCTTCTGCTTTCATTAATGCTTGATATTGCTTAATAAGGCTTGCATCAGGCTCAACTAAAATACGGGCAAAATCCTCTTGAGTTAAAGAATTTAGGGTGACACGAATGGGGAGACGACCTTGAAGCTCTGGTAAAAGATCCGAAGGCTTTGCCACATGAAAGGCACCAGATGCAATAAACAAAATATGATCAGTTTTAACGGCACCATGTTTTGTTGAGACCGTTGTGCCTTCGATGAGAGGAAGGAGATCCCGCTGCACCCCTTCACGACTTACATCACCGCCACGTTGCTCAGAACGGGTGCAAATCTTATCAAGTTCATCCAAAAAAACAATCCCATTATTTTCCACGGAAAAAATGGCATCAGCAATGATTTTGTCTTGATCTATGAGTTTTTCAGCCTCTTCATGGCTAAGAAGTTTTAAGGCTTCTTTTACCGTTGTTTTACGTGGCTTCAAAGGAGTATTACCAAGGCTTTTGCCTAGCATTTCACCGATATTCAGCATTCCCATTTGTGCCCCTGGCATTCCAGGAATATCAAAGGTTGGCATAGATGAAGAGGAGGATTCAGGGAGTTGAATTTCTATTTCTTTCTCATCCAGAGCCCCTTCGCGGAACATTTTCCGGAATTTTTGGCGGGTTTCATCGGTGGCACCTTCCCCCACAAGAATATCAAGAATTTGCTCTTCTGCTTCTGCTTCTGCTTTACCTTGGATAATTATTTTTTGCTGTTCTTTGGTATTTAAAATAGCGATATCAACAAGGTCTCGTACTATTTGCTCCACATCACGTCCCACGTAACCAACTTCAGTGAATTTTGTAGCTTCTACCTTAACAAAAGGAGCATTGGCTAATTTTGCAAGGCGCCTGGCGATTTCCGTTTTACCAACACCCGTTGGACCAACCATGAGGATATTTTTAGGCAAAATTTCATTGCGCATATCTTCAG
>JAJRPZ010000015.1 GCA_024280495.1 Alphaproteobacteria bacterium | reverse complement strand
CTATAACTCGGCCTACATTGCTACAACTCAGGGCAGCTTTGAATAGCACTGAAGAATGGCAAAACAAATGGAAAACTGCCATTTTAAACGCAAACTAACAACTAAAATCACTCAGTTCATTACACTTCCCAGAAGAGCCGCCATAATTTCATTTAATATCGGTATATTTTAAAAAACTAGAGATAGTTACTAAGGAATAAATATTTCAGCATCGCCTTTTATTACGACTTTATTTTTCACCTTACAAACTGTTGTAAAAAATACCTTTTTTGCCTTCAGATCTATCTTCTCAACTGTAATACTAGCAGTAACCTCATCGTCGATATAGACAGCGCGTTTAAAACGCAGTGATTGTGCCGCATAAACACACCCCTCACCTGGCAGTTTTGTTCCAAATAAACCAGAGAATAGAGAGGCGGAAATAAAGCCATGAGCTATGCGCTTTTTATAACGAGAATTTTTAGCATATTCTTCATCTAAATGAATTGGGTTTTTATCTCCAGAAATTTCAGAAAAACTTATAATATCTGCTTCCGTTATAATTCTGGTAACACTCGCCTGCATGCCAACGTTAATGTCTGATATTGTTTTTATATTCATAAAAATACTCTTAGGTCCTGGAGATTATCGTTAATCCCATATTACTTGTCGAGACTGCTTTGTCGATGTAGAAAATTGATTATTTAGACAGCATTCATTTGTCACATTTCATAATCTTTCAATGGGGTTTAAATTAGGACTGTAAAGTGGAGGGTAATGGATCTTAATCCCTCGTTCTTTTACAGATTTCTTCGTTGCAATGCTTTTATTATAAAGCCCTTGATCAAGAATTAAATGTATTGTTGTTGGACTCGGGTAGTCAATTTTTAGCTGATCAAAAAACTTTTTCATGGCAGCGCTATCAATAGTCTCGTGCTGACCGATAGTAACACCCATAGATTCTAAATTCAAAGGCCCCATTAGGTTCACTCTCGTCATCAAATCCGTTGTTTTAATTGGTTTTTCATAACTTGTTTTAATCCATCCATAGACGATTTTTGTTGCCATGGTTGGATGAGCCCCATCTCCAAATAAGATAAACTCATCTTCGGGAGTTGTCGTGAGAAGGTCTTCGTAGAATTCTATAAAGACTTTTTGGCGAACAGAATCAGCTTCAGCAACTCGACGGTATGTCCGACCCTTATCAGAAAGTAAAATGGCTTTAAAGCGATCGGCAACACGACGATTTGGTTCTTTACGGTGCATGGACTTTAGAGTGCCGCGCTCAGTGGAGCTTAAAAAATTCTTCATACCTCCGACAATACCACACTTAGATGAAAGTTTAAATAATTTCATTTAAGTGTGGTATTGCTGGTCCTCGTAAAATACTTCGGCTCTTCTGCGTTTCTAGTTATTGACGGTTCAAGCGAACATTTCAAATCCTTTCAGGTCTAATTGCATGCGTTGAAAAGTAGAGGCTGGATTGAAAATCCCATAGCATCGTCTGGTGAGGATTTTGATATTATTATTAAGACCCTCAACAAATCCACTGTTCTTACGATCTTTGAAATAGTCCAAAATGCAAGGTTTGTACTTTTAAGAGTTCTAATGAATGTTGAGAAGCATGCAACCGTACTGTTTTCCACACTTTGACTCCATCTATTCAGCTTGTTCTGTGCCATCTTTTGATTACATTTTGTATTAAAGATATGAGTAAGCTTTAAGGCATATTTCTGCGGACTTTTGATTTCTATGGGGTACTCTAACCCTTATGGCGACTCATTCCTACCCCACTAAAAACGCAGAAGAGCCATATTTTTTTGAAAAACTTGCAAAATGAAAAAAAAATGTCATAATGAAAGAAGAGAATGTGGTTAATCTATATATCTCTAAAGAATGTTCTTTGAAAAAAGGTGCTTGTTTTATAAGGCTTTTTAAAGAGGATGAACATGGGATTTAAAAATGCCATTAATAAAGATGGGTTTTTGAAATTTGCAAAAAAGGAATATGCTTATGTCTAAAGTTATTGGTATCGATTTGGGAACAACAAACTCTTGTGTTTCCGTTATGGATGGAAAAGAACCAAAAGTTATCGAAAATGCAGAAGGTATACGCACGACCCCTTCTATGGTTGCTTTTACAAAGGAAGGTGAAAAACTCGTTGGTCAATCGGCCAAACGTCAAGCCGTAACAAACCCTGAAAATACATTATTTGGCATCAAGCGTCTGATTGGACGGACCTTTGATGACCCCGCAACGCAAAAAGACATCTCCCTTGTCCCCTATAAAATCATCAAATCTAAAAGCAATGATGCTTGGGTGAATACTGGCGGTGAAGACTATAGTCCAAGTCAAATCAGTGCTTTTATTTTGCAAAAGATGAAAGAAACTGCTGAGGCCTATTTGGGAACAACAGTGACCCAAGCCGTCGTGACGGTACCTGCCTATTTTAATGATGCGCAACGTCAAGCAACAAAAGACGCTGGTAAAATTGCTGGCCTTGAAATTCTTCGTATCATTAACGAGCCAACGGCTGCGGCCCTTGCTTATGGTATGGATAAAAACAAAACGGGTACTATTGCTGTTTACGATCTCGGTGGAGGAACCTTTGACGTCTCCATTCTTGAAATTGGCGATGGTGTTTTTGAAGTGAAGTCCACTAATGGTGATACTTTCCTTGGTGGTGAAGATTTTGACCTTCATATCATTGATTACCTGGCTGATGAATTTAAAAAGGAACATGGCGTTGATTTACGCAATGATAACTTGGCTTTACAACGCCTGAAAGAAGGTGCAGAAAAAGCTAAGATTGAATTATCAAGTGCTCAACAAACAGAAGTTAACTTGCCCTTTATTACTGCTGATGCTTCTGGTCCAAAACACTTGAATGTGACATTGTCTCGTTCAAAATTAGAAAGCATTGTTGCTGATTTAATCAAGCGTACCATTAAGCCTTGTAAGGATGCCATCAAAGATTCAGGTATTAAAGCGTCTGAAATTGATGAAGTTATTTTGGTTGGTGGTATGACTCGCATGCCTAAGATTGCTGAAATAGTAAAGGAAATTTTCGGTAAAGAACCAAGTCGTGGCGTTAATCCTGATGAAGTTGTTGCCATGGGGGCTGCTATTCAAGGTGGTATCCTGCAAGGCGACGTAAAAGATGTTCTTTTGCTTGATATAACACCATTGTCCCTTGGCATTGAAACATTGGGCGGTGTTTTTACACGCTTGATCGATCGCAACACAACAATTCCTGCTAAAAAAAGTCAGACTTTCTCAACGGCCGATGATAACCAGTCCGCTGTAACCATTCGTGTTTTCCAAGGAGAACGTGAAATGGCTGTGGATAACAAAGTTTTAGGTCAATTTGATCTTGTTGGTTTGCCACCAGCTCCCCGCGGAGTGCCTCAAATCGAAGTGACTTTTGATATTGATGCAAACGGTATTGTTCATGTGTCTGCTAAGGATAAAGCAACGGGTAAAGAGCAACAAATCAAGATCCAAGCTTCTGGTGGTCTCGATGACGCAGAAATTGACAAAATGGTAAAAGATGCTGAGGAAAATGCTGAGGAAGACAAAAAACGTCGTGAACTGATCGAGGCAAAAAATCAAGCGGAAGCTATGGTTAACTCCACAGAGAAACAATTGTCTGAACATGGCGAAAAAATTTCTAAAGATGACAAAAAAGCCATCGAAGAAGCAATGGCAGCAGTAAAAGAAGTTTCAGAAAAAGAAAATGCAGATGCTGCGGAAATCAAAGAAAAATCAGATGCATTGATGCAAGCCTCCATGAAATTGGGAGAAGCTATTTACAAAGAAGCCCAGGAAGCAGAAGCTGCTAATGCAGATGCATCAACGGACGATGAAACTGTAAAAACAGATGATGTGGAAGACGCAGACATCGTGGATGCGGATTGCGAAGATGTTAAAGATGAAGATGAGAAAAAAGCTTAGGCTTTTTTTGACTGTCTTTTCAGGAGGGCGAAAGCCCTCCTTCTTTATAGCTAATCAACTATAGAATAAATTTGGAATAGAAATGTCGAAACGTGACTTTTATGATGTCTTAGGCTCTGCAAAGGGTGCTTCTGACGCTGATCTCAAAAAATCTTACCGCAAGCTTGCCATGAAGTATCATCCAGATCAAAATCCTGGTGATAAAGAATCTGAAAAAAAATTCAAAGAATTGAATGAAGCTTATGAAACCTTAAAAGACCCTCAAAAACGTGCGGCTTATGACCAATATGGCCATGCTGCTTTTGATGGTTCCGCTGGCTTTGGTGGTTCTGGTCGTGGTGGTTTTCACCCAGGTGCGAGTTCTGCTGGATTTGGTGATGTTTTCGAAGAAATGTTTGGTGATTTTATGGGGGGAGGTCAACGATCTGGTCAATCCCGTGCCCAGCGAGGTAATGACCTTCGTTATGATATGGATCTGTCCCTGGAAGAATCTTTTTCTGGCGTTGAAAAAATCATTTCTCTTCGCTCAAGTGTTTCTTGTGATAGCTGTTCTGGATCTGGTGCTAAAAAAGGATCAGGATCTACAACATGTGGAACCTGTCATGGTTCTGGTGTGCAAAGAACCCAACAAGGTTTTTTCACCATGGAACGCCCTTGTGGTGGCTGTCAAGGAACGGGGCAAGTTATTAAAAACCCTTGTGGAACTTGCCATGGCCAAGGTCGTGTGACAAAACCACGCAAAATCAAAGTTAATGTTCCTGCTGGTGTTGAGGATGGGACACGTATTCGTCTGACTGGTGAAGGTGAAGCAGGTCTTTATGGTGCACCTGCAGGAGATCTTTATGCCTTTATTAGCCTTACGCCACACAAGATTTTTAATCGCATTAATGAAAATCTAAATTTTCAAGTAACTATTCCTATGGCCACGGCTATTTTAGGTGGCGACGTTGATGTGCCTACCATTGAAGGTGGAAAAACCAAGGTTAAAATTCCTGAAGGAACTCAGTCTGGTAAAAAATTTCGTTTGCGTGGAAAGGGTATGTCTATCATGCGTCAATCAAGACGCGGCGATTTGATGATTCTTGTGGATGTTGAAACCCCAGTGAATTTGACGCAAAAGCAACAAGACCTCATTAAAGAATTTAACTCCATTGCCCAAGAGCATAACAATAGCCCAAGTTCCCAGGGATTTACTAAGAAACTCAAAGATTTTTGGAAGACTTTTAAAGGTTCTTGAAAGGGTTTTGGAACCTTTTTTAAATAGAGGCTTAACCAACTAAAAAAAATTAAAACAAGTCAAAGGAAGAAGATAAATGACTGATTTACCTGCCTGTCCAAAGTGCAATTCATCCTATGTTTATGAAGATTCTACCCTGTTGATTTGTCCTGAATGCGCCCACGAGTGGTCCGTAGAGCAACATGCTGATACGGACCCCGATGAGAAAGTTGTGCGTGATTTTAATGGTGTTGAATTAAAAGATGGTGATACGGTTACGGTGATTAAGGACCTAAAAGTTAAAGGATCATCTTCAGTTGTTAAAGTCGGAACTAAGGTGAAAAACATCACTCTTGTGGATGCTGATCACGATATTGATTGCAAGATTCCTGGTGTTGGGTCCATGGGTCTTAAATCTCAATTTGTTAAAAAAGTGAATGGTTGAATATCTTTATCTGTTCCCCTTTTTTGAAGTTGACGTAATACCATGGGAACTTGTCCCGCAGATCTCCGCTTGTTATATTTATTTGCACGTGGGACATGGGACAAGGATTGTAGCATGGCTTTTTTAGCAATGAAATTATCATCAAGTTCCTCACCTTCTATGGCCTGATATTTTTCTAAGAAATTTCGGATATTTCTTTTCCACGGTGATAGTTTTTTATTTAAGTCAAAAATTGATAGGTTTTCTTTTTTTCTATTTAATATTTTAAAAATAAAATCAGTATTATCATTTCTAAGGGTTCTTCTCTTTAGGTAGCTGAAAATGACTTGGGTTATTTGATCCGTGAACATGTCTTGGAGGTGATCCCCAAATAAATTTTTTGCTCTTTTTCTTATTCTTCTCATTTTCTCCTTATTTTTTTTCTTTTTCCAAGTTTTGCTTCTTAATAAAACATAGACGCCTCTATTAATATGATCTTCCAGGGTTTCCATGTCTAAATAATCAGTACTATCAACATTCGTAAAAATTACATTGAAATAAGAACTTAAATTATTCTTTTTATTAGATTCATTTTTACCTAACCACTTAGTTGGATTACTAAGGGCATAGATGATGACTTCGCCAAGGCAAACCTCTAGGCCTTGCCCCTTTATATTATGGGTGTCCTCTATAAGTATATCTCTGATTTCATTAAGGTGATTACAAATGCATTCTGCTCCCTCTCTATCATCTTCATATAAAGAAAATTTTGTGGCGTCAAGATAAGGGAATTCATCTTCATAAAGAAAATCATTATCATATTGGGTGGAATTAACAATATTAGAAAAAAATGTCAATAATAATAAAGCAAACATCGACTTACTCCATAATAATTAATCCTATTATGTGCCTAAAAAGTATTAACAAAGTATTTATTGACAATAGTAGTTTGTTGTCATGTTTTTCGATTTCTTTGATTTTAAGTCTACGATAAACTTGGCGCGATTTTTGCATGGAGATTTATAATATATAATTTTGAACCATTGAAAATATTGGTTTTAAGAGGGTAAAATTTATGAAAATAAAGATAACGTCAAAGCTTTACTTGCTGGTATTAGTACTCTCCAGTGTGTTTTTCATAAAGGCAGATGCTGCCTCCGTTCGCATCAAAGATATCGTGTCCGTTGAAGGTATTCGAGATAACCAATTGATAGGTTATGGTATTGTTGTTGGTCTTAAAGGGACGGGAGATGATCTTAATGGGTCTCCCTATTCCAAGGAAACTATGATCGGCCTTTTGGAACGCCTTGGTGTAAACATTCGTGACCAGCAATCAAGTTTAAAATCTAAAAACGTGGCGGCGGTTATGGTAACTGCTGATTTACCACCCTTTTCAAGGCATGGCACCAGAATTGATGTGACGGTTTCTGCCATTGGAACGCGAAAGGATTTACTGGGGGGGACACTATTGGTAACACCATTGGTTGGTGCCGATGGAGCCGTCTATGCGGTATCCCAAGGCCCCGTTGCCACAAACGCCTTTTCCGCCAAGGGGAAATCAAACTCCTCCATTACAAAAGGCGTGCCCACCAGTGGTAAAATCACCAACGGAGCTATTATTGAAAAAGAAGTTGCATTTGAGTTTAAAGATAATTTCACTTTAAATCTCTCGTTACATAATCCTGATTTTACAACGGCAAAACGCATTGCCGTCGCCATTAATAAAAAAATGGGCCAAGGCGTGGCACAAGCTCTTGATCCAGCCACCGTGCGTTTAATAGTGCCAAAACAACATCGTAAAATTCCTTTGCTGTTTATAACTGAAATTGAGCAATTGACAGTTACGCCAGACCAAACGGCAAAAATCATCATTGATGAACAAAATGGCGTTATCGTCATGGGACAAAATGTTCGCATTTCAACGGTGGCTATCAGCCATGGAAACCTCACCATTCGTATTGTGGAAACACCACAAGTCTCACAACCCAATCCCTTTTCCAATACAGGTAAAACAGAAAAAGTCGAACGCTCTGAAATCACCATTGATGAGGGGGAGGATAGAAAACTTACTATTTTAAATGAAGGGGTGAACCTTCAAAGTTTGGTTAATGGGCTGAATGCCCTTGGGGTGTCACCTCGGGATATGATTACGATTCTACAAAACATTAAAGCTGCAGGTGCATTGCAAGCTGAACTCGAGGTGAAATAATGGGACAGACTTTAGCGGGAAACATCGCCATATCACCAAAGGAAGCCCTGCTGCGCCAGAAAATCCATATGGCTTCGGAAAAAATGGCAACTTTGCATTTTGGTCAATTTGCATCATCTATCATGAAGGCAGGTTCCCATGATGAAGAAAATAACCAGGCTAAAAATGCGTTTGGCATGTTTCTTGCAAAAGGTTTAGGAAGAGGGATAGCAAGGTCAGCAATGGGAAAACCCCTTGTTAGAAACATTGAAAACTTAATGTTAAGAGGGGCAGGCCTTAAAGAGACTAAGACACTCCCCCCCTCTAAGGCAGCAAAAGCATATAAGTTAATGGCCTTAGAAACAAAGCCTAATATGAGAAGAGAAGTGAAAGGAATCAAATGATGTTTGCACAACAGCTCCTAAAATTGATTAATCGTTTGATTGAACTGACGGAACAGGAAATGGATTTATTGATTGAAATGGATCTGTCGGCAGCTTCTCGTATTACGCAAACAAAAGAGCCATTTGTTTCTTTATATCAGGATTGTGCTCAGAAAATTAGCACCGACGAAGAAATTCGAGAAATGTTAAGATCTTGGAGTCATTTTTCAGAACTTTCAGAAAAAATAATAGCATTAGATAATTTAAACAAAGTGCACGAAACATGTTTAAAACGTGTTGAACGTTCTCAAACAAGATTTATCACGACCATTCAAGAAAAAATATTGAATGTCATGCAGCCAGTAAATAATTACAACAAAAGAGGTTATGTTACCTCAAAGCGCATGCATTATATGAAACAGGGAGGCGGGTCAATGGCAACATTAGATCAAGCCCTTTAAGGTGACTTAATGGGAAATGCAATTTTATCAGGACTTACTGTTGCGCAAGCAGGGCAGGATAATGTTAAACGCAACATTGCCAGACTTAATGATGTTAATGCAAGCCGCGTTATCGTAACGCCAACAAGTAACATTTCTTCCGATGGACGTTTTTTGGGTGTGAGTATGCAAAAGCCACAGCGTGTGGAAAATGTATTGCTTGCGGAAAATATAAGGGAACAAACGGTAACAGCGAACACTTCAGAAACCTTAAGTTTGGCCCATGATAGAATTTTACAACACTTGGGTCAACCTGGTGATCAAGGCTCCCTTGGATATAAATTAACGGACTTTAAAAATGTTCTGGGTCTTCTTGAGGTAACACCAGGCGAGTCAAGCTATCAAAAAACAGTGGTGGGTAAACTTTCTTCTGTATTAGAACGAGTGAGTCAGTTTGGTGATTTTTGTCAGAGCGAGCGAGAACTCGCTGAGGCTGGCATCGCCAATGGTGTAAGTGAAGTAAATCGTATCCTTGAAAATCTTCATAAAACCAATGTAACCCTTCGTTCTTCAGATTCAGAAAGTCCTTATAGCATGGATGAGCAGGATAAATATTTAAAAGAACTTTCTAGTTATTTGAATATTCAGGTTATTCGAAACACTAATGATGCCTCCGTTCAAGTTGAATCGGCAGGTGGTAAAGCATTACTGCTCCAAACGGGGCCTACTTTTGTTGAATTTACGGAAGCATCGGCTATTAGTGCATCACTCGATGCTGCTGATTTGGGTAAATTAGCCGTTGATAACAAAAACTTAACAGAAGATCTTTATGGGGGATCAATTGGGGCACATCTAAAAATTCGCGATGGCATTTTTCCCGATCTTCAAAAAGATATGGATGAGTTCGCCTTTCAACTCAAGGAACATCTTAACGCCATTCATAATCAAGGTAGTGGTTTTCCACCATCTCAAATTCTAGAAGGAACCACTATTTTTTTAGATACGGCTGGAACTGATATCAAAATGAGTGGTCTTGTTCGCATCGGATTAATTGATCGCTCCCTTGCTAATCAAGGAGTTTATGCAAGTGCTCCCTTTGATTTCGATTTTACAACAGCCACTAGTATTGATGATGTCGTTATTGCTTTAAATACTTCTTTTGGGGCTGATGCAACGGCAGAAATCACCCTTGAAGGAGCTTTGAAAATAACAGCAACGAATGCTGTCCATGGTATTTCTATTGTTTCTTTAGGGGCTTCTGAGTCTGTGGATGAAACAACAGGAAAAGGGTTTTCCCATTTTTTTGGATTGAATGATCTGATTTTATCACAGAATGAGAAAGTCGGTATGGCACAAACCATGATCGTTCGCCCTGATATAAAGGCGACTCCTCAGCTTTTTTCACGGGGAGAGTTATCAACTTCTGCTGCAGTTGGAGGAGATATAGGTTTATATGTGGGTGGCAATTCGGCTGTTACAAAAATGATGCTTGGTCTTGAAAATCGTTTGGAATTTCAAAAATCTGGAAATTTATCAGGGCGACGTGAAGCATTAACAACCTATGCAAACTCTATTTATCAAGCAGAAATCATGGAGGCAAGAAATGCTCAAGCAGCCTCTATGGTGGATGCTAATGCCTTGCAGAAGAAAGAAGAACAGCACAAAAATGAAACTGGTATTTCCATACAAGAAGAAATACAAGCCTCAATGGATTGGGGATTAATGTCTAATGCCTTAACGCAAGTGAACCTAGCTCAAAGAAAAATGCTCGATAATCTTGTGAATAGTTTGTAGGAGTTATTAAGATGGTAAGTAATATTTCAAATTCACTCAGTTCTAGTACGTCTTTTATGGGAAGAAATATGACACTTAATAGTGCAGTGTCAAAAACACAGAATAATTTATCTCAAAATGAAAAAGCCCTTGCTGAAGGTGTAAAAGTTGGCGGCATGATGAACAAAGGCATTGCGCAAAATTATAAAGAAATAGCCAATGCTGAGGAAATGGTTTTAGGTGCTGAAACACGCCTAGTAAAAATTGGTATCGTCAAAAATCGTGTTGATTCTGCTGCAAGGCTCATTGATAAAATTATTGAAATAGCCAAAGATATTCACGTAACGATGACGTCTGCACAACAAGCAGGAATGCAAGATAAAGGTTTTGGGGCCTATTGTGAACGAAAATTTGATGAACTTGTCTCCGTCGCTAATCAACGAAATTCTGGAGGTGGAAGTATGTTGGGGGGGGCTCAAAGGGATAAAAATCCTATTGATCCTACCACTGGTGATTTTCAGGGAGAAGCAAACAATCATGCTTTTACCATTGAAGGTGTCAAAACAGAATACGGCTTTCACGCTGGTTTGCCCGCAATTCAGGATCTATTTGATGTTTTAAAACAGGGAAAAAGTATATCCATAGATGACTTGGGTTCTTTGCAAGGTAAAATGCAAAATATCACAAAGGGCCTTACTTCCATTAAGCGTGAAGTTGATGAGCAAATGATCGCCCTTGACGGTAATGAAGCCAAAGCTAAAGGGGATATCGCCAAGTATAAGCAAATTTATACGGATCTTGTTGGTGTTGATGAAATGCAGACAAATCTTGAGGCTGCAACATTGAGGTTGTTGCAACAAGCACTTTTGAATCAACAGATAGAGGGGACAAAAATGCTAAGGGAAACACTGGCTATGGCGCGCAGTGTGACTTAAAAGTCCTTCAAAAACATTAAAATGACAGGAAAAAAAATGACGATATTAACGAAAATCACACCAGCCGCAGCGAAAAAGAATAAACAGGATCACTGTGAAATCTTAGCTTTTCCCTATGGAGTCCCTGGCTTTCCTACTCTAAATATTTTTCAAATTCATGATTTGGATGATGGTTCTCATCCCCCCCTTAAGATGATGGTCAGTGTCGACAATCCTGAAATTTCATTTCTTCTTTATCCCCACGTAAAGGAGCGTGCAATATATGATGAAGAAATGATTGCATCTATGGCAGCCAAAGAAAAAACAAGTAGGGATGATCTGGATATTTATTCCATTGTGACCATTCGACAGCCTGAGGGAGAGGTCGCACTGACAATAAATCTTCAAGCTCCAATTGTGGTTGATCGCCACAGGCAAAAAGGATGGCAGCATATTCATACAAATTCTAAATTGGATAATTCATATCTGCTGAGCCGTTTTGAAATGTTTTAAAAAGTCCTGATTCTTACTCATTTTGTGATAAATTTTGCATGTTTTTTTACAAATACAATAAAAGTTTGTATTTGTAAAAAAAATGCATATATTAGTTATTGACAGTATGTCATTTTTTTTAAATCAAATAGTAGGGTAAGAAATGTTTCAAAAATATAAATATATATTAGGGATGGCCATAGCTTTAGGCTCCTTATCAGGATATTCGAATGCTTCTGGCATTACACTCATTGAAGATGACTTAATAGATACCGACACCAAATATACAAAAACATATGAATGCCGAGGTCTGGGAAAACATGGTCTTCATAAAATAACGAAAACGACAACTGGGCAACTCATTGAGACTTTTTCCCAAGAAATTAATGGTACGGCTATTCAATACAAAAAAATAACAATCCTGCCTGAAAAAATATTGAAAATGCTAAAATCAAATTGTGTTTGTTGCTTAAATGGAGTCAGTACTTACAGAGAAGAAGCTCCAGAAAACACTTCAGAACAGTCCATTTTTCCAAAAAGTTATCATATTGTTGATTAATAATAGAAGATTCCTTTTTTAAATTTTAAAGCAGTAACTAATCAATGATGACACCACCTTTGGTGGCGTCTTTTGAATGCAAAGCTGCTTGATTTGAAAAGAAAAAAACGATAGCTTAAATCACAATCACAATCACATTCTTTTTAGGAATCTTGAAAATGACCTTAGCAACGCCCTTAAAAGCCAGTATTCCCATGAAAAAACTGGAGCATGGTGCTGATTTAGAGTTACCTCTTTATGCAACGGAAGGAAGTTCTGGAATGGACCTTCGAGCCGCCATTGAGAAGTCTCTCATTATTAAGCCAGGGGAGCGTTTTCTCGTACCTTGCGGATTTTCAATGGCTATTCCCAAAGGACTCGAGGCACAATTGCGTCCAAGATCTGGCCTTGCCTATAAAAATGGTATTACCCTTTTAAATGCACCTGGTACCATCGATTCCGATTACAGGGGAGAGATCAAGGTCTTACTTATTAATTTTGGGACAGAAAATTTTACTGTGAAGCGCGGCATGCGCATTGCTCAAATGATTATTGCGCCTTATGTGACCTGCCATATTCAACAAGTGTCTAATTTTGAAGAAACCACATCTCAAGGCCGCTCCCTTAGTGGTTTTGGCTCAACGGGCTTATCTTAAAAAAAATCAAGGTTTTTTTATCGAAAAAGGGCGGCTTTAAGAAGGTTTTGAGTGTACGTTTTTTTTGGGGATTGAAAAATTTGCTTTGTATCTCCAGATTCAATCATGCATCCTTTTTCCATGACCATCACATGGTGAGACAGGGACTTTACCACGGCAAGGTCATGGGTGATCAATAAATAACTAAGTTTTTTTTTGATTTGCAGATCCTTTAAAAGATCCAGTACGCTTAACTGTACAGAGCGATCAAGGGCAGAAGTTGGCTCATCAAGTACTATAAGTTTTGGGTTCACCACAAGAGCCCTGGCAATGGCGATACGTTGACGTTGCCCTCCAGAAAATTCATGGGGATATCGAAAACGTGTTTCAGAATCCAAATGAACATCTTTCAGGGATTGGATAATGAGTTTTTCTTTTTCTTGATTCCCCCTTGCCAATTTATGCACGTCAATGCCCTCGCCAATAATTTGAGAAATGGAAAGGCGTGGGTTTAATGATCCAAAAGGATCTTGGAAAACCATCTGAAATTCACGGCGCAAGGGGCGAATTTTACGGGAAGGTAAAGGAGAAATATTTTTATTTTGAAAAAATATTTCTCCTTCATTGAGTGTCAAAAGACGCATAATAGCAAGGGCAATTGTCGTCTTTCCAGAGCCGCTTTCTCCAACTATGCCAAGGGTCTCTCCAATTTTTAGATTAAAAGAAACATCGTTCACGGCTTTTGTTTGCCTTGCCTTTGGATTGACAAAACTTTTTTTCTTACCAAAAACAATGGAAATATTTTTAACGGATAACAAAGTCTGTGCTTTTTTATTAAGGGGTACAGCGTTGCCCTTTGGATCTGCGTTAATAAGTTTTTTTGTATAGGCTTGTTTTGGATCTTTAAAAAGATCATGGGTCTTGCCTTGTTCTACAATGGCACCATTTTGCATAACGATAACTGTGTCAGTATATTTTTTCACAAGGGAAAGATCGTGTGTAATGAGTAAAATAGAGAGGTTGAATTTGCGCTTAAGGGTTTCCAAAAGCTTTAAAATACCCAATTGTGTTGTGACATCAAGGGCCGTTGTGGGTTCATCCGCAATAAGTATTTTTGGATTTGCGGCTAGGGCCATGGCAATCATAATCCGTTGTCGTTGTCCCCCTGAAAGCTCATGGGGGTAGGAATTTAAACGCAGTTCAGCTTCGGGAAATTCCACATCATTGAGCAATTCTATAAGGCGTTTCTTTTTCTGCGTATCAGTTAAGGACGTATGTAAATCAAGGGATTCGGTAATTTGATGCTCTATTGTATGTAAAGGATTCAAAGCCGTTAAGGGCTCTTGAAAAATCATACTGATTTCTGACCCGCGGATTTTCCTTAGTATTTTTTCACATTCTGGGGACGGTTTATCTTCAGGAGCCTTTAAAAGAGTATGAGATTTATAGGTGATCTGCCCTTGAGGGTGGGTTGCTTTTGGATAAGGCAAAAGACGTAAAATACTAAAGGCACAAACAGATTTTCCAGAACCGCTTTCTCCCACAAGGGCGAGGGTTTGTCCCGCATAAAGGTCAAAGCTGACATTACGCACGGCATCCACATGTCCTTTTTCTGATTGAAATCGAACCGATAAATCTTTGACGGAAAGAATCGGTTTTTGAGGCGGAGATAGTGTGGGAGAAAGTGTTTTCATATTAACGCTCCGTTTTGCGAGGATCAAAGGCATCACGGACACCCTCTCCAATGAAAATTAGCAAAGATAATGTACTTGCCACAGCAAAAAAAGAGGCAATACCAAGCCAAGGTGCTTGAAGGTTATTCTTCCCCTGAGCAAGCATTTCTCCAAGGGAAGGAGAGCCTGGTGGCAGACCAAATCCAAGAAAATCAAGGGACGTCAACGTCGTGATAGACCCATTTAAAATAAAGGGAAGATAGGTTAAGGCTGCAACCATGGCATTGGGTAAAACATGTCGAAACATAATCATGGCATTGGAAACTCCAAGGGCTTGTGCTGCACGTACATAGTCATAATTTCTGGCCCGTAGGAATTCAGCACGCACAACGGATACCAGGCTCATCCAACTAAAAAGCAACATAAGTCCCAAAAGCCACCAAAAATTAGGCTCAACAAAACTCCCCATAATAATAAGGAGAAAAAGAACAGGAAGCCCAGACCAAATTTCGATAAAACGTTGAAAAAACAGGTCATATTTACCACCAAAATATCCCTGGGTACCGCCAGCAATAATACCAATGATGGAACTGATGAAAGTTAAAATGAGACCAAAAAAGACTGAAATGCGGAAACCATAAATAAGACGTGCCAGAACATCACGTCCCTGGTCATCGGTACCAAACAAGTTTTCTGATGTAGGGCTTGAGGGGGCAGGGCTGGGGAGGTCATAATTGATTGTATTATAGCTGTATCTAATTAAGGGCCATACCATCCACCCGCCTTTTTCTTGGATAAGTTTTTTGACATAGGGGTCCTTGTAAACGGTTTCCGTTTCAAAATCCCCACCAAACTCTTTTTCTGGATACATCTTAAAAATAGGAGCGTAATATTTTCCATCATAAGAAATAAACAGGGGCTTATCATTGGCAATAAATTCTGCGAATAAAGTTATTGTAAAGAGAATGGTAAAAATAATGAGAGAATAAAAGCCTCGTTTATTAGTTTTGAAATACTGGATACGTTGCTGGGCCAAAGGGGTAAGTTTAAAAACACTCATGCTCAGCACCCCGTTCTTTTTTCAAAATCAATTCGAGGATCTACCATTGTGTAAATAAGATCTCCAATAATATGGAGAATAAGACCTAGAAGGGTAAAAATATACAACGTTGAAAAGACAACGGGGTAATCCCGTGACAGGGCTGATTCAAATCCCAAAAGGCCAATACCATCAAGGGAAAATATAACTTCGATAAGCAATGATCCCGTAAAAAAGATACCTAGAAGAGCACTGGGGAATCCTGCAATAATCACAAGAATTGCATTACGAAACACATGACTGTAGAGCACTTTTTTTTCCGAAAGCCCTTTTGCTTTTGCGGTCATAACATACTGTTTGTTAATTTCTTCGAGAAAAGAATTTTTAGTAAGAAGGGTTAAGCTCGCGAATCCACTAATAACCAAAGCAGTTACGGGAAGGGTAATATGCCAGACATAATCCTTGATTTGTTGTATCAAAGACATCTCATCAAATCCATCTGAGGTAATACCTCGTAGGGGAAAAACATCAAAAAAACTACCGCCAGCAAAAAGAACAATAAGAAAAATAGCAAACAAAAAACTAGGTACTGCATACCCAATAATGATAATGCCACTGGTCCAAAAATCAAAAGGAGTCCCATCCTTAACAGCTTTACGGATTCCAAGGGGAATGGAAATAAGATAAATAAGAAGGGTTGACCAGAGTCCAAGGGAAAGAGAGACTGGAAGTTTTTCTTTCAAAAGATCAATGACTGAAATATCTCGAAAATAGCTCTCCCCAAAATCGAAAGAAAGATAATTTTTTATCATTATTTTGAAACGTTCAAGGGGGGGGTTATCAAAACCATACATTTTTTCAATCTGCTTGATAAAGTCTGGATCAAGCCCCCTTGATCCTCGATAGGTACTCTTACTTTCTGTATGTTGAACTTGGTTAGAAGGGCCAAGGTCTGCTGTGCTGGAAAATCGTGATGTTGCACTGACTGCTGTGCCACGAACCTTAGCAATCATTTGTTCCACGGGACCACCAGGGGCTATTTGGATGATGGCAAAATTAAGGGTCAAAATCCCAAAAAGTGTGGGAAAAATAAGAAAAAATCTTTTAAGAGCGTAACCTGTCACGTTTATAATAGCTTTCATCAAGGTGGAAATCTAACAAGATAATAGAATGTGTCAGCCCTTATGTCATCACATATATCAGATCTGTGTAAGTTTTGGACCTATATAATTTAATAATCCCATTTGTACTTTATTCCAAGGGATTGAGAAGCTTCGCCAGCGCCAGCTGATGTGGTTACTGTAATGCTGGGGGATATGGCAACATCCACGACAACTTTTGTATCTGCTGGTGTGACACCTTGATCGAGGCGAACACGGACAAAATCAGACATTTTACTTTTGGATTTGTAATTTTTTTCTTTTTCTTCGTCGGATTCTTTTTCTTCCGTTCGGTTTTTCATAATATCAGAAAAGCTGCTATTGGCACCAATACCACCAATTTCACCAGCAATCCGAGCAAGTTTAATGGCATCAAAGGGAGAAAGTTTTAGGGGTTCTGAACCAAATAAAAGGTACGATAAAATCTGATCCTGAGGCATTGATGGATTTGATGAAATCTTAAAAGAAGGCTTTGTGGCGCGACCTGAAAGGGAAATAATGACCTTAAAATCACCTCGAGGAATACCTGCAATAAGATCAAGGTAGGGGATATTATTATCTTGGCCGTCAAAACCAAGCACTCCCTTTTCTATATTAATATCTTGTCCCAGAAAATAGAGCTCACCTGAATCAGCCGAAATATTACCAATCACAAGAGGGGCCGTTGCAGGACCAGATATTTTAAGCTTTCCGCCCCAAATGGAGTCAAGCCCCATGCCATAAATGCGTACAGTTGGAGGAATTTTAATGGCAACATCCATAGATAAGCCAAAAGAGGTGCTCTTTTCTTTCTTGTTAGCTATCTTTGTTTTTTTCAATTCAGGGTGCAGAGGATCTATGATATTCAGTTTTGGCACATCACTTGCAAAAGTATTCATAATGTTATAGGAAACATCCCCCATTTTAAGCTTTCCCGTCAATTTTAATTTTGACAGAGGACCCTTTAAGCGAAAGGAACCTTCACGCCCAATTATTTTCATCATATCCGTGTAGGCAAAACGCATATCCACTAATTTTAAAACAAAATCCATGGCATTATTAGCAAGGTCATAAACGCCATTAACAAGAATATGACCGCCATGCCCATCGTTTGCTTTGATTTTATCAAGCTTAATGATTTTATTTTCAGCGGTGATTCTTATATCGAGGTCATGAAGTTTTGTTCCATAAATGATATTTTCATATTCGCCCTTTTTAAGATCAATAAATCCACTGATATTAGGAGAGCTGGCCGTTCCTTTAATGGCAAGCTCTAGGTTTATATTTCCATCAATGATATCCCCCGTATGAAGAAAAAGTTTGGAAATAAGTCCAAGATCAGCATTTCCTTTTATTTTAAAATTGAGGGCGGTGCCTTTTTTATTTCCCTCAATAAGAATAGGAAAAGTAGCAAGATTTAGGGTCATGGGGGTTATAAAAATATCATTACCATAAAGTGTGATACGGACAGGTTTTTTAAGTTTAAGGGGTTGTTTTTTAAAAATAGCCCCCAAGGTTTTAAGGTTAATTTCTTGAGTTTCTTTTTTGAGAGAAAGGTCAGCTTTTAATTCTAAATTTAAATCTTTTCCATCTCCAACAAGGGCAACATTTCCTTGGCCTTTATTTATTTTTGATACGAGGGACAGATTTTGAAATTTAATACCATTGCTTTCAAAATCACTACCTTTTATGGTTCCAAAAAGTGTGGGAGTTTCAGATAAAATCGATGTCTCTAAGGTTACGGAAAGGTCGCCAAGACTAAAGTCTTTATTATTTAGGTTATACCCTTTTATTTTAGCCTTGATATTTTGTTTTCCTGAAATTAAATAGAGATTTGAGTCAAGGGTCAATGCCCCCTGAACAGGATAACCTAAAAGACCCGTTAAGGGAGATAGATCTTGAATATTTCCTTTGAGATCAGCTTTAACATCTTGAGTTATTAAATCATAAGATGCAGTACCATCAATAATGGCTCCAAGACCTCGAAGGGATAAAGACTGTAGATTGATAAGAGTTTTCTTGAGGGTAAGGTCTTTGATTTCAATATGCCCTTGAATATCTTTTACCCCAAGCCCGTGATAAGTGAAATCAAGGTTTAAGGATTTTGAAAAATCAAAAGGAAGACCCGTTGCATTGCTTTTTAAGGTCACGTTGGTGAGTTTAATATTATTATAAGTCAGCCTTGATGTTTTAAGTGACGTGACCGCATTAAAATTTGTAGGGTGGCCTTTAATTTCCATAAAAGCCCTTAAGGGGGCACCAAAACTTTTTGTTGAAAAAGTCAGTTTTGCTTCAAGATTGTGGGGTTTTCGATCATATTTTGCGATTAATTTCAATGGAGCAATGGCAATATTCATGGTTGCAATAGAGTCCGCAATTTTCACCCTGCGTAATATTATGGAGATGTCTGCGTTCAAAGGAAGTTTTTCCTCTAAATATGTTCGGAATTTTTCCAGATCAAAAGGCAAATCATTATTCTTATCCTTTGAAGGCTTTCCCACTGGCAGAGCTATTAAATCAATAGAGCCAACAAAAACAGAAGCTTTTAGGTGACGTTGATCCTCTGAAAAAATATGGGTGAGGTCAATATTTATGGTGGCGTCATTCACTGAAAGCCATTTTTTTCCATTTTCCTCTAGGTCAAGGTCACTTACCTCAATTTTTAAAGGGTAAAGCCCTTTGATTTTATGGAGGCGTATTTGGTAGGGAGAACCTTCAAGAGAATTGTTTACCCTAGAAACAAGAAAGCTTTTGCCAGAATCAGTCCCTAAAAAGCCTAGGATGAAAACAAGGGCTAAAATCAGGGCACCAAGGAAAGTAAAGGAAATCCAAGAAATACGTTTTAAAGAAAGAAGAATAAATTTCATGTTAAAATGCTTGCCCGATACTGATATAAAATTGGATGGCGCTGTCGATTCTTTTACCCGCAGCATTTTTTCGTTTTTTAAAAGGAATGGCTATGTCTGCTCTAATGGGTCCGAAATCTGTGTAATAACGAACGCCAAATCCAGCACCAAAAAGAAGATTTTTACCTAGGGATGGTATGAGGGTTTGACTCACAGCCCCCCCCTCCACAAAGGTCACTACGCCCCAGTTTTTACCAAAGCGAATGCGAGGTTCAATACCAAATTCAATGAGGGATTTCCCGCCAATGGGTTTACCAGTTGCTGAAAGAGGACTCAGTTTATGGCTGCCATACCCACGTACGGATCCGCTTCCCCCTGCAAAAAGCCTGCGATTTTCTGGAATATCAATGGACTTTGCCCCAAAAACAGTGCCAATTCTGGACCAAAAAGAAAGAATATATTGATGGTCATCACTTAAGGGAATGTGATAGGTACCAAAAAGAGTGGATTTTGTGAGGGTTTTTATTTTACCAAAACTTCCAAATTCAGGGGTTATAGTTCCAATAATTTTAAACCCCTTCGTTGGGTTTAATGTGTTATTAACGCGGTTGAGTTTAGCACCAAGGGGGATTCCAACACCTCCAACGCGCATCTTATTACCGTTTTCCGTGATGGTATAATTTTCAAAAGAAAGACCATAAAAATAAGACCACCCCCCTAATAGCTTATTGTCGAACAAAAAAGAAATGCCGAAACCATTCTTTTTAAAAGCATCATTAATTTCTTTTTTATATTCAAGGTTGGTTGTAAATGTTTGATCCACCCAACCAAAATCTGGTAGGGCATACATAAAATCGAGAGCTTGTTCTTTTTTAGAAAAGTGCGCACTTGCTTTGAAACGGTCCGCATTTCCAAAAATATTACGATGCTCCCAGCTGGAGGAAAGACCAATGCCCGTTGAAGTGTTAAATTCAACACCAGCCGTAATGGTACGAGGTTTCCCATCCCTAAGGTTGATATTAATTGGCATTTCAGCCATATTTTTTACGTCATCTAATTTCCCTCCTTTTCGAATTTGGATGTGTTGAAAAAGATCCGTGTAACTGAGTTTATCTTGATATTTATCGATTTTTCCCTGGTCATAAGGGGCGCCTTTTTTAAGGGGGGATCGATTCTCAATGAAGTGATTGGGAACTGTTTTGGACCCTGAAATTTTAAGGATGCCGAAGCGAACAAAGGGCCCTGGTGCTATGATCAATCTTAAATCGACGACTTTTGTCCCCTGATCAAGAATTGCTCTATGAGAGGTGATTTTTGCAAAAGGATAGCCACAACTAAAAAGGTGATCCTTAATTTTATCAAAGGAGGAAAGAATAACGCCAGTTTCCATAAAGGCACCTATTTCAATGTCCATTCCATTGACATTAAGAGTACATGGAGCAGGGCCTTTTCCGCGAGGGGTAAAAGTCGTTTTAAAACTACGGATTTTATAACGCTCTCCTAAGGCGACGGTGAAAGTAACTGATTTTTCTATTTTAGGTTCTGAGGAAGATTCCAAAACCACTGTGACTTTAGCGTCGTAATACCCATAAAAGCGAAGGATTTTTCGTAAGGTCTTAATGTCATTTTTGCTGCGTTTTCCAAGGGCGAACTCTGAATAAAGGGGGCGCTTTATAAAAAGTTTCAAGGATGACCTTTCCATAAAATCATCGACGACATTATCGGGAAGATTAACCCTTCTATTTTCTTCTTTTTTAATTAAATTTTTTTCATCTTTAGAAAGAATTTCAGAAGATTGCACTTTAATATTATAGGTGATTTTAGGAAGATCAGCACTCCTCTTTTTAGTTTCTTGAGAAGACGCGTTTATGACGGTGGAAAAAAGAACCAAGGCACTTAAAGGGAAAAAAGCAATAAAAACAAAGCGTAACAACTCAACAACACGAAATGTCTGTATTGTACTTTGAAAATATAAAGAAAGATTAGAAAAGAAAATCATGTGTTTTTCTTTTTATTATTTTCCTAATTCTATCATGGAGGTAAAGAGAGATCCATATGATTATAGGGAGTCACTATGCCCTGGCAGGGCTAAGGCGTAGAAATATGATTTAAGTTGCGGTATATATTTAGGGCACCTCGAATAACAGCTATTTTTTTACGCCCTTCAGATTTTCCCGCCCTATTTCTCTAGAATAGTTGTTTTTCAGGCAGCCGTTTCAAGCTTTTTAAGGCCTAAAACGGTGAT
>JAJRPZ010000014.1 GCA_024280495.1 Alphaproteobacteria bacterium | reverse complement strand
GGATGATGACCTTGATATTGATATTCACGCAAAAGACGAAAAAAAAAATCCTCACAAAAGCTGTACCTATTATGAAAGAACTTGGGTATACATTTACAAAAAAACCTATGTATAAACTCATATCCCCTCCCCTTAAAAAATCCTACCTTGAAAAAAACAATACAGACATATCACAACCTTTTATTGATATTTTCTTAACAAGGGAACGTGAAGGCATGCTTATACCTGATGGCTGGCATAAAGGTGTCAAAACGGAACATTTACTTCCTTTAAAAAGTCATGATTTTGGTCCATTGAAAATAAACATTCCTGCACAATCAAAATATTACCTTGAGGATTATTATGGAAAAAACTGGTCTCTTGTGGCAAATCATGGTCAGTATCACCAGAAACATACATCCCTCATAAAACCAAGCAGCATTCCATTCTACCTCGAAGAAAATGATTTCAAACCCGCCTACCCCGAAACGAAACTTGTGGATAATAAAAAACGCATTAAAGAAATCTACGAGAGATTTTCCAATCAAACATCAACACACTATAGTCATTCTAAAAAGGTTCCAGTCTAGGAGCGAGGGACCAACGCCTATAAACTTATAGGTGCGGGAGTGATTGACGACGTCTGGGATGTTTTTAGAATGACTATAAGCCCCTGAGTCTCACGCAAACTCAAAAAATTCCCCTATACTTAAGAAATTAATTTTATTTTTTAAGTTTTTTAACAAAGAGCTCTTTACAAAGAAAAACCTTTCGTAAACGAAAGGTTTTTCCAAGAAGGGGACTATGTGTATGAAGTGACTTAAATATAGAAATTTAAGTCATCTTTAATATAACACGCAGATCGAAAGACACAACCCCTAAAATTTAAAAAACATTTTTATAGTCATTTCAAAATTTTTCATAAATTAATCGCTATGGACTTTTTCATCACGCTCATGGCGCTCTTGAGCCTCAAGACTGAGAGTTGCAATAGGACGCGCCTCTAGTCGAGCTAAACCAATAGGTTCATCTGTTTCTTCACAATAACCATAGGATCCATCGGTCACTCGCATAAGGGCATCGTTAATTTTATTGATCAGCTTGCGCTCACGATCCCTTGTGCGAAGCTCAAAGGCACGGTCTGTTTCCGTTGTGGCACGGTCCGTTAAATCTGGCTCGTTATGGGTTTCCTCTTGCATGTGTTGAATAGTTTCAACGGATTCATTTAAAAGTTCTGCTTTCCAACTCTCTAACTTTTGACGAAAATATTCCAAGTGCAATTTATTCATATAGGCTTCATCCGTTGAAGGATGATAATCCGGTGGCAACGTTGCCAAAGACGTGGCGAAGTCCGTATCTTTTTTTTTTAAGTTTGCTACTGCCATTTTAATCTCCTGTTTTTTTATTTAATGTCGTTAATAGGCTGTTTTTTCTGCTCTTTTTTGAGACATTTCTATTTTAGCGACTTCAACCATAGCGCGTTGTTTAATTTGAGCCACAACATCACTTAAATGAGGGTCCAAAGTATCTTTTGACATGGTTTTCACCACCGCAATAATACGATCAAGAGACAGCCTAGAAACCCGTCCGCACAAAATTTCATTTTGTAAAAGCTCAAGGGTTTTAAGAGCATTCTCCCCCTTTTCAAGGGAACGACGCCCTTCTGAATTAATATCATCGACTTCTTGAAGGGCCATTAATTGTCCAATAGAAGCTATCTCAGATGCACTTTCAACATCAGTTTGTGCCACCACCGAAGAAGCATCAGGGGCTCCCGATGAAACCATAAACTCAGACCCTCCTTTTGCAGAAGAGGGTTTGTTTTTCTTGCGAATTTTTGTGGCTTGGTAGGTCTGAACGCCTTCAATTTTGACCATATAAAGTAACCTTATCGTTGAGCCGTTTTACTTTTACACTAGGTACAAGGAGTCATACCTATTTTAAATTCTCTACAGTCTATCACAAACTGAGAAAGCACAAATATTGAAAAATATTTTTATTCTTAAAGAAAAAAAATTAAGGGCCCGTTTTTTATTCAGCAACATGAGCATAACACGTTCTGCGAATTTTCTTGAAACTGCATATTGCTTAATATATTCCAGAAGATAAGTTTCTTTATCTGCTGGATTAGTCACTAAATCTTTCAATATGGATTCCCTATTCAAAATTGAATAATTCAACTCAGTAGCTACCTCCATTGTGAGATTCAAAGCTTTTGCTGCCTCTTCGATTCCATAGTCAAAAACGTCTTTAAAATGTAAGATTTGATCTGGAAATGCCAAAAATTCAGTATCCAACATTTGAATTTTACGCCTTTCAAAAAGAATTTTGTAAATCTCTCCAAATTCTAAGTAGTCATTACTCGTAATTTCCCTTTCAATTATAGGACCGCCCCCTTGAGAGTAAAGGGAAACGTTTAACGCTTCTTTAGGGCAATCACTCTCCCCTGTTGATAACCTCAGTAAACTATTTGTGATTGCCTTTTCTAAATCCGATTGCTCTAAGGAAAAAAGGACTAAACTCATCTTAATAATCTGTTCCAAATCTAAATCATTCACCTCAGAAGAGCTAACAGGTCCATAACTCATAATGAAGCTGGCCATAAAGATGCCCCTATACATTTTAATTACAGTCATTTTTTTGATAAAACTCATACTATAAAATCCTTCTGTATAATTTAAATAAGGTGCATCTAAAATGGCATAACATGAGTTAATACCTGAGAACCAATAGGGGGTTGTTGATAATCCATGATATTGCCACGTCCTCCATATGAAATACGAGCTTCAGCAATTTTCTCATGGCTTATAGTATTTGTAGAGCTGATGTCAGATGGCCTGACGATCCCTCGGATAAAAATTTCACGATTTTCGAAATTAGCCCTAATTTCCTGACGTCCACTTACAATATAATTGCCATTTGGGAGAATCTGAACAATGGTGACAGCAATTTTAAAAGTCATTTTTTCGGTGCGTTTTGTTTTTCCATTCCCCTTATATTCAGGCTTGCTGGAAAAATTTACAAGGGATGAGGGATTCACGGCTGCGGGGAAAACTTTTTTCGCATATTGTTCATAACCAAAGAGATTAGTCACTCCTGACGTTTCTTTGTTTTCACGTTTACGTTCTGTTTCGCTGAAAAACTCAACCTGGTCATTGGTAATATCAACCTTGACAGTTAAAATATCTCCCACATTTTTAGCGCGTTGATCTTTGAAAAATCCCTTAGCTCCATCTTGCCACAAAGAATTAATGCGGTGTTCATGAACTTTTGGTTCTGGCATAGGCATGGTAACAGGGTGATAGCTTTTAATTTTTGTTGGATCTTTTATGGGGGTTAAGGGAGGACGATCTCCGAGACTTTCTAAACGGGATGCCGTATAGCACCCTGGTAATAAAATAAGTGTACAACAAAGAACAATAGTCATTTTTACTTTTTTCAAACCATAAATAATCATATTATTTTCCTGTTTTTAATAATCCATTAAGGAACCAGGATAACCGTTGAAGGCCCATCCACAGTAGCATATAAAATTTTATTAGAGGTCTCGTTAAGAACGCGTATGGTATCGCCTTTATGACCATTTTCTAGAGCCTTCACCCGCATTTTAAGTTCAAGGGAACCCGTTTTATAAAATGCCGTTATGGGCGCACTTTTATTAACAAAAATCGGCAAGACCAAATCTTTTTTATTAATTGCAACCCCTGCTTTAATATATTTGGATCGAGGGTGATGACCGATAAGGTCTTGTTCATGGAGCACTAAGAAACGTCCCGACTTACGATCGGAAACTTTAATCCAGTCAATATCTGTCTTTTTAATAATATCACCATGGTGCATAGGACGCATTAAAACAGGCACATCAATAAGGTGGTCAAGCTTACCGCGTACGAAAATAGTTTTAGCATATGTTTTTTCTTGTTGATTTACAGAAAAAGTGACCGTGGCTACCATGGTCGAACGTTCTTTACTTACATCAATTTTTTCAACCCGAATATGGACATCACCAAGGGATTCCCCCCCATCCTTTACATAATATGCAGCAGGCAAACGCCAAGGAGCAAATATAAGGCGGATATTTTTGCCAAATTTCCCTTTAAACTCCGAAGAAATTTTCTTTTCAACGGCATTTAATGTTACAGAAGCAATATTTGTTCCCGTATTCAAAACAGAAACAGAAGCAACTTGTGCTTCATTCTTTTCCTTTGGTGGGGATGTAGAAGATGTAGAGAAAGGGGAATCAGGTTGAAACGTCGTAATTCTTTTTGCTTTAAGTGGGAAGTCTTTTTTACGCGTAGCCTCAACAATGTCATTCAGACTACGAGAATAGGCTGGCAATATAGCCATAAATCCTATAAATGCAGCGATTGAAACTATTTTCAATGACATTAATACCTACCTGAAAATTACTTCCTTAAAGTCTAACACATTGCTAGAATCAAACAACGAGGTTAGAGATATTTTTGAAACGACTATAATTCTTGACTCCAGCAAACCAGAGGGATATCTTGAAAACTATTCATAATAGTTCTGAGAAAGAAAGCCCCTTGTCACATTTACAGCAACCAAGAGGCACAAGAGATATCCTCCATAAAGATAAATCTCGCCAAAATAAAATCTTGGAGATCGCTAAATCGATCACCCTCACCCACGGCTTTCAAGATATTGAGACACCTATTTTCGAAGATACGTCTCTTTTCTATCGTCTGGGTGAAAGTTCTGATATCGTTACAAAGGAAACCTATACCTTTCAAGACCGTGGAGGGCATTCTCTGACGTTGCGCCCAGAAGGAACGGCTCCCGTTGCAAGAGCTCTCATATCCAATGGCCTTACTCAAAATCTCCCAGGAAAATTTTTCTATTGCGGTCCCATGTTCCGTTATGAGCGCCCTCAAAAAGGCCGTTATCGCCAATTCACTCAAATAGGGGTAGAGCTTTTTGGACGGGACTCTTACCATGCCGATATCGAAGTAATTCAATTGGCTGATACTTTTTTAAAAGACCTTGGTCTTCGAGATTCTGTTTCCCTTGAAATCAATACTCTTAGAGATAAAGAAAGCCGTGATGCCTACCGCGCGGCCCTTGTTTCTTATTTTAATATCCATAAAAACAACCTATCGGAAGACAGTAAACGTCGCCTGGAAAAAAATCCATTGCGCATCCTTGATTCTAAAGACATCAAAGACCGTGACCTCCTTAAAGAGGCTCCCCTTTTTTCTGAATATCTAACGGACGCTTCAAAGGAATTTTTCAATAATATTACAAAAGCCCTTAATATCCTTGGGATTCAATATAACCATAACCAACAATTAGTTCGCGGTCTTGATTATTATTGCCACACGGCTTTTGAGTTTGTCACGACTGATCTCGGTGCCCAAGGAACCCTCCTAGCTGGTGGGCGCTATGATGGTCTGGTTAAAAATCTTGGTGGCCCTGACATTTCTGGAGTTGGGTGGGCAGCAGGCCTTGATCGATTAGCCCTTTTAGCCGATATCACTCTCCCCGAGCAACGCCCTATTTGTCTTCTCCCCCTCTGTGAAAAAGCAGAATTGGAATGTTACAAAATCGCCACAACATTGCGGGCTCAAGGCTTTTACGTTGAAACTATCTATACGGGCAATATTGGTAAGCGCCTCAAAAAAGCAACTAAGCTGAACGCGAGCCATGCTCTTCTTTTAGGAGAGAATGAGCTTGTAAGCGGGCAGATCCAAATCAAAAATCTTGATGCTAGCACCGATGTAAAAATTGCCCTTGCTGACCTAACCACATATTTTAAATCCTAAAGAAAGATCGTATTTTGAGTTCCTTTAAAGATACTTTAACCAAAGTCCTCGAGCGCCACCAATCCATTTCTCAAAAACTCGCTCAAGGCGTGGATGATAGCAAAGAATTTGTTAAACTTTCCAAAGAATACGCAGAGCTTGATTCAGTAGCCGAAGCTATCCAAGCGCTCAAAACTGCCGAAGAAGAAATGAACGGCGCCCTGGACATGCTGGCAGAAGCCGCAGATGACGCAGATATGAAAGAAATGGCCGAAGCAGAAATTGAAACACTAAAAAAACTCATTCCAGGTCTAGAACATCAAGTTCAAGTCATGCTATTGCCAAAGGATGAGGATGATGATCGTAATGCCATCCTCGAAGTTCGTGCTGGAACGGGGGGTGATGAAGCCGCCCTTTTCGCAGGTGATCTTTTTCGCATGTATCAACGATTTGCTGAAACTCAAGGGTGGCGTGTTGAAGTCCTTGCAAACAACAACACTGATATTGGCGGCATCAAAGAGGTCAGTGCAACGGTTTCTGGTAAAGGCGTGTTCTCAAAAATGAAATTCGAATCTGGCGTGCACCGAGTTCAACGGGTTCCAGATACGGAGTCTGGTGGACGTATTCATACGTCTGCTGCCACCGTTGCAGTCCTCCCCGAAGTGGAAGAAGTTGATATTGAAATCATTGATTCTGAAATTCGCATTGACGTTTTTCGTGCCAGTGGTCCTGGTGGTCAATCGGTAAATACAACGGATAGTGCTGTTCGAATTACCCATATTCCAACGGGAGTTGTTGTTTCTCAACAGGATGAAAAATCTCAACATAAAAACAAAGCCAAAGCTTTAAAAGTCCTGCGCGCCCGTCTTTATGACCTTGAACGTCAAAAGAAAGAACAGGAACGCTCCAAGGATCGTCAAAGCCAAATTGGTAAGGGAGATCGCTCCGAACGCATTCGAACCTATAATTTTCCTCAAGGACGCGTGACCGATCACCGCATAAATTTAACACTCTACAAACTTGATCAAGTTCTGGCAGGTGAGGCTTTAAACGAAGTTATTGAGGCGCTGACCACAGCTGATCAAGCAGATAAGCTCGCAAGTCTTGGCGCTTAATAGACATGTCAACGATCCAACAAGCCTGGTTAACTGCGCAACAAGCCCTTGATCAAGGGGGGCTCCCCACGGCAAAACTAGATACTCAATACCTCCTGGAATACATCCTAAATGAAGATTCAAGTTTTTTAGTGATGCATCCTGACCATATCCTCTCCACAAATCAGACGAAACAATTGAAAGGGTTTGTAAAACGTCGTCTTGCACGGGAACCCATTTCTAAAATCATCGGCACCAAAGATTTTTGGGATCTCTCTTTTTTCACAACGACCGACACCCTTGACCCGCGCCCAGACAGCGAAACTCTCATTGAAAATATTTTTAAAATCCTGCCAGAAAAAACAAAGAAACTGCGTATTTTAGACATTGGCACAGGAACGGGTTGCTTATTATTAACCCTATTAAACCAGTATAAAAATGCTGGGGGAGTCGGCATAGACATATGCGAAAAGGCTCTAGTGATTGCCGAAAAAAATGCTCTTAATTTAAACCTAGAAAATCGCGTGACATTCATTCAATCTAATTGGCTTGAATCCGTTGTGGAACAATTCGACATTATCGTATCAAATCCTCCTTATATTCCTACTATGGATATGAATTCCCTAGAACCTGAACTCAGATTTGATCCTAAAAACGCCTTGAGTTATACAGATAGAAATGATGAAAAAACAAAGGATGGCCTTTCTGCCTATCGCATTATAGCCAAACAATGCCGTACACGTCTAAAGCCTGGTGGTCTGATCACTGTGGAATTTGGCAAAGGCCAACATGATGACGTAAAAACTATCTTCCAATGGGAGGGATACATATTTAGAAGCTTTAAAAAAGATTTATCTCATACCATCAGATGCGCTACTTTTGAAATATACTCATTCCAAAAAGGTTTCATATGATTTGACGATGTGATCAATGGTGGTATTTAAGGGCGCATTCTGCCTTATTTCTTTGATAATAGCGAATTCTTGCTCAATAGGATTGAAGTCTGGTGAATAGGGTGGCAGGAACAAAACGTTGTGCCCCGCAGCTTCTGCCATGGCATGGATCTTTTCTTTTTTATAAAATGCCGCATTGTCCATGATGATCGTTGAATCGGGATTTAAAGTCTTTAAAAGGTGTTTTTCTAACCACTGATTAAACCAAATTGCCGATGTAGACCCTTCGTAAAGAATAGGTGCCAACAGCTCTTTACCTCGTTTTTCTGCGATTAAATTCGTCCTAATACCGCCTCTACCCCAACGATTTTCACGTGACTTTTTACCTCGTGGAGACCTAGCATAAGGGCGATATGTATGAGGATCAAAGCCAGACTCATTAACGTATACAATTTTTTTAGACCAGATATTTTTACAATTTGACGCAGTTTCTGAAGGTAGTCTATGCGTTTTCCATGTTTTTTTTATGAGTGATTTTCATAACGCGGCATGCATACCAGATGCTATTGGTGTAAACGTTAAACTCAGAGGCTCGCTCGTATAAAAACTTATCTGGATCCACACAAACATCTTCACGTAAATCTTCCCAATTAAATTTTTTAGAAAAGCCACTAGTGCTCAGGTCTAATCATTTTACGTTTACACTTTGTTGTTGCGCTCCTTGACTATATAAATAATTGAGAATATTTTCCCAAGTCTTCTGGGGAATTAATAAGAAATGAGAATTCCGTGATTATTAATAAATCTGTCAAATATTAAATACAATTATATTTTTTTATTATTCGTCGTCACCACTTATACCCTTCCGTCGTTTTTTCATAGCTTTTTCGATCTTGCTTAATTTTTTCTTCTTTTTTTGTTTTGATGTCTTATTTAGTTTTTTACCATCTCGAATAGCGTTTAAAAGGTCATTGTTTTTTGATTTCCCTTTATGAGTTTTTTGTTTCTTGGGTAATGCGGGTGGAAGATCCGTTGGTGGAGGGGTAAAATACTCTTTTAGTCTCATTTCAAGTTCTTTTCCTTTTTCGCTCTTGCTTAAAAGATTAACTGCATTATTCCAACAGTAAGATTTTTTGAATCCTGAAGACTTTTGGCAATGAACTATAGCTAGAGCAGCTATTTCAGTTTTAAGACAGTCTTTTCCTCTATTTGACCGCCATGTTTTTTTTCTAAAAGTTCCTTTTGCACACATTTTTTTAAAATCTATGTCTGAAATATTGCCTCTCTCATTAAGAATAGATTTGGCCTTATTTGTAGCTATTTTAATTTGTTCTTGAGTTACATTTCCTTTTTTAGCAGCATCCACGCTGGGTGCATTTAATAAAAAAGCAAGTGATAGTATCAAATAATAAAGTTTATTCATTTTATTCTCCATTTAATATAAAAATATTAAGTGTTAAATGTTAAATGTTAATTAACGCCGTTTCAGAAATGACGCACTTCATTTCTGAAACGGCGTTGTTAAAAAACTTGGAAATTCAGGTGATTTCAAAAGGGGGATGAACTCGACGATCTCATAGGTCGAAATATTTTTTTCGACAAAGGGGTCTTTCTTAAGGCAGTTTTCTAATTCTGATTTTGACTTCATTTTTGCAAAAATAATGCCGCCCGTACGAGGGACCTTAGGGCCAGATAAAAGGAATGTACCTTCTGTATATTTTGCTTTCAAATAGGCTCTGTGTTCTGCGAGGTACTGATCAACAATGTCTAATGAGCATTGATAAGTTTATTAATGATAAAAAAGGACATGTTATTTTCTCAGGGTTGTTTTCTGTGATTATATCCCTTCTAAGACATGAAACAAGATATTTGAGCACAAAAAAACCTGCCATTTCCTGCAGGTTTTGTAAGGTATCCAAAAGGAAGTGAAAACTAACGTTTAGAGAATTGGAAGCTACGACGAGCTTTTGCTTTACCGTATTTTTTACGTTCGACAACACGGCTGTCGCGTGTCAATTGACCAGCACGTTTTAAGTCTGCACGTGTTTCAGGATCATAATGGGTAAGGGCACGGCTGATACCATGCTTTACTGCACCAGCTTGACCTGAAAGACCACCGCCTTTAACTGTACAAATAACATCAAATTGATTCTCACGCTTCGCAATTTGAAAAGGTTGATTTAAAATCATTTGTAAAACAGGGCGGGCAAAATAAGCAGAATAGTCACGACCATTCACTGTCATTTTACCTGAACCAGCTTTGATCCAAACACGGGCAGTAGCATCTTTACGACGACCCGTTGCATAGGCGCGACCAAGTTCGTCAATTTTTGCAACGCGAATTTCCGCACCTTCAGTTGGGTTAGCAGCGACAACAACGGCGTCGACCGCTGGGGTAGCTGGTGTTGCAAGAGTGCCTTCAACGGCTGATTTTAGATCTTCAAGACCAATTTTTTCTTCAGTCATTCTTAAAGGCTCCGATTATTCTTTGGGTTCATGCTCGCAACATCTAAAACCGTTGGGTTTTGAGCTGCATGAGGATGTTCTGCACCTGCGAATACACGCAAGTTTGAAAAGGCTTGGCGTCCCAGAGGGCCTTTTGGCATCATACGCTCGACGGCTTTTTTCAAAACACGTTCAGGAAATTTACCATCGATGATTTCACCAGCAGTTGCTGATTTGATACCACCAGGATAACCCGTATGGCGATAATATATTTTATCGCTTTCTTTTTTACCTGTCATGCGAACTTTATCCGCATTGATCACAACGATAAAATCGCCACAATCAACATGGGGCGTGTATGTAGGTTTATGTTTACCACGAATACGCGTTGCAAGAATGGCAGCTAGGCGGCCTAATACAACGTCTTGGGCGTCAACGACAAACCATTGTTTGTTGACATCTTCTTTACGAAGCGAAAATGTTTTCATTTCTACGTTTCTCACTTAGTTGAACCAGTAATCAAACTGATACAGTATAATGACCTATAACGTCAACAAAAAAGGAAGTTGAAGGCCGTATAAACTTTAATTAAAAAATGGCTGGGGTGGCAGGATTCGAACCTGCGCATGGCGACACCAAAAACCGCTGCCTTACCGCTTGGCTACACCCCAACAGAGCTCCTTATCAAAATTAACCTATAAATGATCAATTTCAAAGAAACATGGAACATATGCCCACAAACAGAACATACTCAGAATAGCCTTGAATTTCAAGGGGGATATTTATTTTTTTCTGAATTTAATTTTTGAGGGGGAGACATGGAATGTCGTGAAAACGCATTTTTTGGCAAATTTTCTCTGCTTGGGTCTTGGTAATGCGGATCAGACGAGCCCGATATAAAGGGGTACGCCTGTTCTGTGCAGGAGAAATATCAACGTCTCCAGGGAGGTTAGGAATAAGAGTTACCAAAAGATTTGCCTTGTCCTGAGCATCGGTTTCTTCTTTGAAGGCTCCGAATTGCGCTGCCCACGTTCTGTCAGGGCGCTTAATATTTTCGAGATCATCATAGGATTCGTTTTCGATAATATTATTTAGGACTTCTGAATCGAATTTGGAGGGAAGGCCATCCACGAACGTTGTTTCTGCGTCATTATCATCGGTGGAGAGATCAACGTCTTCAAATTGGTTTTTGCTCGCGGTATCCAGGTCATCCAAGGTGTTTGGCTTAGAAAATGATTCTGAGGCATTTTTGGGCGATAAGGGCACATCGTCGAATAAATTTGCCCCAGCAACTAAGATATCAGGTTCCAAAATGGATGATGGTTTTTTTATTAAAAGGGCTTGAAAGTCAGTATCTGCTTTGAGAGCCTTCGTCACAGCGGGTATGTTATTTTGGGCAACAAGAATTTCTTCCTGAGGCAAAGCGCGCCATGGTTTTGTTGGAATATGGACGTTTTTAGCCCATAAAACATCCTGTAAGCGATCCCGTCCATTTGCTTTACGTCCTTTATTAAGGGCGATGGCTTTTGGAAAGTACCTATTGATAAGGTTGGTAATGCGCTTATCTCGCCATTTAGAAGTGTGACCACCAAGCACAACGGCAAAAAGTCGTGTATTGCCACGTTTAGCAGAGGCTGCAAGGTTGAAACCAGAAGCGTTAATAAATCCAGTTTTAACGCCATCAACACCTTTGCACATATGCATGAGCCTTGTGTGAGTGGGATGTTTTTTACCACGAAAAACAAAGTGTTTGTGCTTGAAGTAGCGCCAATAATCGGGAAAATGTCGATAAAGGGCACGAAAAGTTGTGGCCATGTCTCGAGCAGTTGTTATTTCGCGGCGGTTGGGTAATCCCGATGCAGTTCTAAAGGTTGTATTTTTTGCGCCAAGGGCACGGGCTTTTTTTGTTATCATGGCGGCGAACTTTTTTTCACTACCTGCGAAATGTTCAGCAACAATGACAGAAACGTCATTGGCGGATTTAACGGTTAGGGCCATAACTGCTTCTTTAACGGTGATAGTGGATCCAGGTTTTAGCCATAGTTTGCAAGGTTGTTGACGAGAAGCATAACGAGAAACTTTCATTTTTGTATTGAGTGTTATCTTTTTAGTTTTAAGGGCTTCGAACAACATATAGAGGGTCATTATTTTAGTGAGAGAGGCTGGATGTGTTTTTGTATCAGCATTTGTTTTATGTAAAACTTTTCCCGTATAATCATCCACTATAAAGGCAGCATACACAGGCCCTCGTCTTTTTGCAGCCAGCGCAGGTGCCGCAGAAAAAGAAAAAAACAAGCAAGTAAGAAGGGCAGCTGGAAAAATAGTTAATAAGATACGAGACAAGTAAGATTTTATTTTATTGGAAAAAAAAGACGCCTTAAAAGGAAACAAAAAAAACAAGCATAATATCAATGGGACTAATTATTAAACTTTACATCATTTTATATTAAATGGAAATTGTGAAAATGGTATTGTCGCAGTTTTTTTAAAATATTTCTGTTGAAAAAATGCTCCATTTTTTATAGGTTAAAAGAAAAAAGAGTTTTTATTCTGTGTCTTACTTCATTTCCCTTCCTGTTATAATTTTTACTATATTTTCAAGTGTGAATGCGTCCTCCGCTCCTGATGCCCCACAGTTTAATCTAATGGAAAATGAGTGGGGAAATATACAAAGATTCTCTAAAATATTGGGGAAAAGCGGTATTAATAATGAAATAATAGATGAAATTGTGATAAAGGAACGGCGTCATCTTAAAAAAGATGTAACTGCTGATATTGAGGATTTTCCCGCCTTGTTTCAATCTCTCCTTAATGATGAAAAACCTTTAGTTCCGATGCTCAGGGGGGGTAATAACACTCATACTATTATTAGTCATCAGTATGTATCTCAAGAAATGCTAGATAAAATGAAGGAGAATGATTTTTCCGTTCACCTTTTAAGCTGCCCTGAAAATAAAAAGGATATTTCTTGGTATGTTTATGAGGTAAGTATGGGCGTTGATAGTTACACTATTGCTCTGTGTTTGAATAAGTTATAGAAAGTTTTTTAAAAAGGGAATACTTTTGCTTTATTATAGTTGGTTAGTTTTTTGCTTGCACGAGGCGTAAGGGACGACGGCTGTACTTATAGCCAAGGAGTGCGACAACAAAGAGTAAACGTAAAAATAACTAGCTATAAGAGTATTTCTTTAATCGTGCGGCCAGTTCATCCATATTGTTTTGGTCGCGTTTTTCTTTTTCTTTTTTGATTTTTTCTTGTTGCTGATCTTTGTAAACCTCCAAGGTTTTTTGCTCTTTAAAAAGCATACTGAGGCGGTTTTGTTCCTCCATTAGTTTTGTTTCATTTTTAAGGCGGTTTTCTTGGAGGGTCTTGATGCGTTCTTCGACCTCCTGGGCATATCGTCCATACTGAAGAGAGAGCATAGGGTCTGATTTCGCACGCTCGGCTTCGAATTTAAGGTTATCTTCTTGACGTTTGATATCGTTTTTCAACTTTTGATGAATTTCTTCATATTTTGCAAGGCGTAAACGCTGTTCATTGACGCGTTGAGAGGCAAGCTTAATAAGAGTTGGAAGAGATTTCATAGTTTTATAGTTATTCCAAAAAGGTTCCAGGCGTCGTCAATTGCTCCCGCACTTATAAGTTATAGACATTGGTCCCTCGTCCCTAGACTGGAACCTTTTTTAAACGACTATAGTGCCTGTTTATTTCAGTATGCTCTTAAAACGGGGGTTCAAAAAGAATTTTTTTTCTGTATCCTCATCGTAGATTAATTAATCTTTTTTTGTTTATTGCACCCATGGTCAATTCCCTTTTTAAAAAATCATTTTTTCGAGCATTGTGGCGTTATACATTGTGGCCGACTATTTTTCTTGCGATCGCTGCCCTTACACTGGGTGGGTACATGGCATTTTTTGCATCTCCCCTTGATTATCAGCAAAAAGAAACCGTACGTATTATGTATGTTCATGTGCCTGCTTCCTGGTTAGCCCTTGGCATTTATGCCTTTATGGGCTTTGCGGCCATTGGTGGTTTTGTGTGGCGTCATAGTATGGGTTTTTTATATGCGCGGGCTGCGGCTCCCATTGGTTTTTCCATGACTCTTATCTCTCTTGTGACGGGGTCTATATGGGGTAAACCCATGTGGGGGACCTGGTGGGTGTGGGATGCACGGCTGACATCAATGTTTATTCTTGGGCTTTTATATGTCGGGTATATATTGTTTTTGCAAACCCTAAATGATCAGAAAAAAGCCAATGAAAGAGGGGCTTTTCTCTTGATTCTCGGCCTTGTTAACTTACCCATTATTAAATTTTCCGTCCAGTGGTGGAGTACCCTCCATCAGCCAGCCAGTATTTTGCGCTCTGGTGGCCCTAGCATTGACTCAGGTATGTTGAGTCCCCTTGCACTGAGTACCCTTGGTATGATGGGATTTTGTTATGTTTTAGGATTACTGCGCGTTGAAAATCTTGTGATGCATTACAAGGTTCACCGTGCTTTTATCCTTCGGTCCCGCGCCCATTTTTCATCGTCGGAAGGAGCCCCTTGTGCCTGAATTAGCAGTTTTTTATCAATCAAATTTTTCCTACGACTTTTATATTGCTCTTGCCTATGGAAGTGCCACTTTTATCTTTGCTGTTCTTTCTTCTTCCATTGTTATGAAATGGCGATCCCTGAAGAAGAAATGTATGTCTTTGGGAAATGAAAATTGATGAATCATCGTTCAAAATCTTTTTTAAGGCGCATCCTTTTAGTCGTTGGTTTTTTATCCTTTTTGGTTATGGCTGTTTTCTATGTGTCTCAAACATTTAAAGAAAACCTTGTGTTTTTTACAACACCAACGGAGCTTTTGTCCCAAGGAATAAAGGGACAAGGAAAACTTGAAGAAAAGACCAGAAAACGTTTGGGAGGGCTTGTTAAAAAAGGCTCTATTGTTGTCCGGAATGCACAAAATCGTGAACTTACTTTTGTTGTGACGGATCTAGAATCTGAAATTTCCGTGGGTTATAAGGGTTTTTTACCAGATCTTTTCCGTGAGGGACAAGGGGTTGTTGCCGAAGGGACTTTTGACCCAGAAACGAGAACATTCATTGCCACAAAAATCCTAGCAAAACATGATGAAAACTATAAACCACCAGAAGTAAAAAGGGCTCTAAAATGATTTCTGATTTTGGGTATAGCCTTCTTTTAACGGCACTTGTTGTCTCCTTTATTGGTATTATCATACCTTTATACATAGGGGCTCGCCAAAATGATATAGCGCCTCGCATGGCATTGCGCTTTGCTCAAATCAACCTTGGATTTCTGTTGGGGGTGATGCTGGTTGCCATAGGGTTACTGCTTTATGCTTTTTTAATTTCTGATTTTTCTTTGAAAGTAGTGACTCTAAATTCCAATGCCCTAGAGCCTTTGATGTATCGTTTTGTGGCCCTATGGGGGAACCATGAAGGGTCCATGTTGTTATGGGTTTTAACATTATGCCTGTATGGCTTTACTTTTGCAGTGACGGGGCGTGACGCCTTGCCTGATAAGTTAAAATCCACCATGCTTTCCTTGTTTCACGCTCTTATTTTTGGATTTATTCTTTTTTTAGTGATGACGTCTAATCCTTTCGAAGGGCTCTCTCAAGTCCCCCATAAAGGTTTGGGACTAAACCCAATTTTGCAAGATGCATCCATGACCTTTCACCCCCCCAGTCTCTATTTTGGATATATTGGGTTTTCCGTACCTTTTGTTATGGCCCTTGCCTTTATGATGGTGGGAAAATTTGAAAAAGATAATATTTTTCTTTTGAAAACGTGGACTTATATTCCATGGGCCTTTTTAACTTTTGGTGTGACGGCAGGAAGTTTATGGGCTTATTATGAGCTCGGTTGGGGAGGCTGGTGGGCCTGGGATCCCGTTGAAAATGCGTCTTTATTGCCCTGGATAACATCCACAGCAGCCCTTCACTCTTTTCGTCTTTATGCACAAAGTGTTTCAAAGGGCCGCGCCCTTATTGTGCTCCTTATGAGTGCGGCCAGTTGGTTGTTAAGTCTTTTGGGGACCTATATTACCCGCTCTGGTATTGTGGCATCGGTTCATGGATTTGCCCAGGATGATCAACGTGGACTTTTTCTTTTGGTATTTTTAGGTGTTTTGGTCATTTTGACACTGGTGAGTGTCATTTCTTTTTTCCTAAAACACCGTTGCAAAATCCAACTTATGAATCAAGGCGTTAGGCATTATTTATCTAAGGTTAACATTGTTTTCATGGTAGCAATTGTGGGCCTTTTGATTTTAGGAACCCTTGCGCCCTTGATGATCGATGCCGCGTTATCAGTAGATTTTTACAATCAAATTTTAGTTCCAATGGGACTTTTAATACTTGTCGCCATGGCTTGTGTTCCTTTTTTTAAATGGGCTCCTGTTATTTTAGGGAAGGTTTTTCGGCCCTACGTTTTTCATTTTAATATGGGGTTATTGGCCTTGCTATTGGTCCTATATCAGGATTCCTTCCTTCCTTCATGGTGGGCAGTTTTTGCTTCTTTGGGTATCGCTTTATCTATTGTGGTTTTAGGCACAACCTTTAAAGAGTGGCGTAAAAGTAAATTACATGTGATGACTTTGGCCCATATTGGGTTTGCAGTCATGACCCTAGGTATGTCTTTAAATGTTCTTTATAAACAAGAGTCCCATTTCTGGATAGCGCCTGGAACATCAGGGTTTGTTGGTGATTATGAGATTCTTTTAAAGGGCGTGAACCAAGACGAAAATAAATTGTATGTGCGGGAGTTTGCTTCCCTGGATGTTATTAATTTTAAAGGTGATATTGTGGTAAGCTTGTTTCCAGAAACGAGGCTTTATAAAACTCAGCAGGTATTGGTCTCGAAAACGTCAATTGCTCAGCGTTACTGGGTGCATTTATACGCTATTTTAGGCCCCCAAGCCACTGATGGGAAACGTTCTATTCAGATTTATTACCATCCTTTTGTTAACCTTATTTGGGGAGGAGGCTTTCTAATGCTATTGGCAGGATTGCTATCATTATTCAGGAAACGTCGATCTTTGCGTAATTAATACTTTTTTTATGTTTTCCTTTTAAGCTCAAAAAGAATTTGTTTTTTTGAGGTATTTTATATGCGTTTTTTTAGATTTTCTTTGTTTTTAAGTATTGCGGTTATGTCGACAACCATAAAGGCATCCAATGCTTATATTCCAGATAACATTTCTTTGAGCCAAATTGCTATGTTGGGCGCACATAATGCATTCACGTCCACGTCCCATGGATGGGCTTACGGTCAGCAAAGTAAATCAATTTTTTCTTTACTCAATAAATATGAGATTCGTTATTTAAAAATTCCCGTACATTTCTATCATCATAAGTCAGCGACTCGGAAAATAAAAAAAATATTGGGCCTTAAAAAAGGTAAACGCCCGCCTGTTCTGGCGCTTTGTCATGAAGGTGCTGGAGGAAATTGTAGTGTGACAATGTTGCAACGCCTAGGGCGCAAGCCGCAATTACTTGTTGATCTTTTAAAATCCGTTGCAAAATTTAACAAAAAACATCCAAAAGAAGTCGTCATGATTGTAGTTGAGGGATACCTTGGTAAAAGAGGTCGTAATAATAAAAACCGCGCTGGAAATTACTCAGATGCTGAGGCGGCGAAAATATTTGATGCAGTAGTAAAAGAAAGTGGTCTTGGTAATAAAATTTATAAGGCAAAAAAATTGCCTACTATGGGGCAGTTGCGAAAATCCAAAAAAACCATATTATTAGTTTCTTCTAATGGCAATGCTATTGTCAAAGAGTCGAAGTATCTCTCCACATCCAATAATATTAACTTTTCTCACTGGAGTGAAGAAAAACGAAAAGTTTGTGATATGTTTGGTAATATATCCAAGGAGGCTCAGACTAGAATTGTTGTAAATCCCGAAGCATCCATTGATAAAAACACGGCCATTGGTCGGGCTGTGAGTGCCTTAAATGGTATACGGAAAAAAATGGGGAAAAAACCTCTGGAAATTTCAGGTTTCAAAATTGATTCAAGCAATTATAAAAAAGTGAATAATGCAGATGCTATCAGAAAACATCTTGCATTGTGTCGCAAAAAACATAGCTTTATTAAAGGTTTTGTACTTTCAACGGATTTTGCCCACAAGGGAAATCTTGTGGACGTTGTGAATGAACACAACATCCTCTTGTCGGCTCAAAATAAAAAGGCTCAGTAAAAGTAAAGATATGGGGTTATTCACTTTTTAAAAGCCCCCATACATCTTTTTTATTTACCCAGCCCCATTGATCTTGGATGGTTACGGGGCATCGATCTGACGTGCATTTTTTTACTTTTGTCGCCAAAAGAAGTTGATCAGAAAGTTTAGCTTTTACCATGGCAGAGCGATTAGAAGAAGATAATAGAAACTTTCCATCCCCCACCACAAGAAGATTTCGCTTGCCTGATAATAGGCTTTGGTGAATCCAGCCTTTACTTCCATCATGGCAAATAACTTGACGCCAGGTATCATATTCCGCAAGAATTTTAATGGGCAGACCTTTACGGTGCAATTTCCACTTGATGGGATATTCACGTCCTGGCCCAACGCGCATAATGATATTGTTGGATCTAAGGGTGGCAAAACGAGGAACGGGAAGAGATGTCGCCGCTTCTAAAAACGTAGGGGCAAAAACCACAAGGAGGGGAAATATTTTTTTAAAGTTGATTATTAAAGTAAATAATAGAGGTGTTGGAATTTTTTTTTTCATAAGGCACTTGTATTTTGTCATATTAACTCCCATATAGTATAGAGAAAAGAGAACTTTTATGAAAGGATAATTATCAGTGTTTGATTTTGACATCGCGGTTAACCTAAGTGCCTACATAGCAAGCTTTATAACCATTGCTTCAATTTATTTCATTGCTTTGGTTAGCCCAGGACCAGATATAGCGTTGACAATTCGTAATAGCTTATTGCATTCCCGAAAAACGGGCATTTCTGGTGCCGTAGGCACATCTTTTGGCATGCTAATTCACTTAACTTACACGGTTTTTGGTATTGGCTATTTGGTAGTAAATATGCCCTGGTTAATGTTAAGCATTCGAATCGCGGGGGCTTTATATCTTCTATATTTGGGGTATCAATCTTTTAAAATGGCAGGGCTGGGTGTTGATGAATTTGACCGTGATTCAGGAAAAGAAGTCCCTACTATTTCCCCCTTTAAAGCATTTCGTACCAGTGTCATTAATAACTTGCTAAACCCCATGGTAATTCTATTATTCGTTGGCATTTTGTCTTCATATATCACCCCAGAAACACCACGTGTTGTGCAAGGTCTTTATGGTGTGATGATGATTTCAATGACTTTATCTTGGTTCTTGTTTGTGGCTATTTTCTTTTCCATTGACCGCATTCGTTTGCAATTTCTCAAAATGGGAAAATGGCTCGAGCGCATTGCAGGAAGCGCCTTGATTCTTTTTGGATTGAAAGTATTTTATTTAACGGCTAAAAGTTTTTAGAAAAAGTAAAAAAGGAGGCGAGTTGCCTCCTTTCATTTGTTTTGTTAGGCTGCTTTTGACTTGTGGAGGATAACCCACTCCCATTCCAGTTCATATGAAGCAGGGTCTAAGCGACCTTTGCGTTTATTGGACTCCCAATGGAGAGAACGCAAATTAGAAAACTCATCAATGTTATCGGCACCATTTCCATAGTGGCTTTTTTTAGAAACAGGGTATATATGATCAATTTCCCAGCCATGTTTTGTTTTCAGACCATATTCATCTTTGCTTATAATATGCCCATAATCATCCAAGCAATAAGTGCCTTCTTTAAATTTCTTTGAAAAGAATTTAAAGGCATGTTCGATGAATTCATGGTTATTCATTTTTTCGCATGCTTTTTCCCACGCTTTATTAATGATTTCTTGTGAAAATTTTTGGCCTTGACTATCCGTTCCTCTGTGGCGATATGTCATGATATTCTCCTGTGTTTATATTATTATTCTTATCTTTATAATGATGCATAAAAAAATGATGTAATAGATTGAAAAGAAAGTTTTTTAGGTGCAAAATAAACGGATTTGATAGCCCTCCCTCAAATGAGGTGTCTACCCTAAAGCGGACTCATAGATTAGAATTTATGAGTCATAACTTAGGAGTATCCAATGACAAAAAGACAAGCAACCCATTATCCCAATGAATTCAAAGAATCCTCAGCTAAGTTGGCAGTTGAATCCAAGGAATCAGTTGCCCAGATAGCTAAAAACCTTGGCGTTCACGTTGCAACCCTCCATGGCTGGGTCAAGAAATATCTTCCCATAGCCACAGAGAATTACTGGAATTTCACTCTCACGGGAGCTATGACCGAAAGTTGTGTATGAGAGTTCAAGCGGCATCTCTCATGTCCTGATCATTGTTGATTAAAGCGATGCCATCCACGAATTTAACTCCGGTAATGACTTCGC
>JAJRPZ010000013.1 GCA_024280495.1 Alphaproteobacteria bacterium | reverse complement strand
TTCAGTATTTTTATATTTTTCAAGCTCTGCCACCAATGCTGCCTCTGGGAAGGGATAATATTGTTCAAGACGAATAATAACCGTATTAGAAACATTTTCAGATTCACGTTTATCCATTAAATCATAATAAACCTTACCCGAACATACAACCACACGATTTACATTGACGGCTTTGATTTTGCTATCAGTTTCAGGAAATACAGATTTAAAGTGGTTTTTACCATTCATTTCCGCAAAAGAAGAAACTGCTTTTTTATGGCGCAACAATGATTTTGGCGTCATTATGACCAAGGGCTTGCGGGTTTCAGAGTGCATTTGACGGCGTAAAATATGGAAATAGTTTGCTGGCGTTGTACAGTTCGCTACAATGAGATTATCCTCTGCACACATTTGAAGGTAACGTTCAAGGCGTGCTGATGAATGCTCTGGTCCTTGTCCTTCATATCCATGGGGTAACAACATCACGAGGGCGCTCATACGAGACCACTTTGCCTCTCCCCCCGTAATAAACTGATCGATAATACTCTGAGCCCCATTGGCAAAGTCACCAAATTGACCCTCCCAGAGAACCAAAATATTGGGATCAGCTAAAGAAAAACCATGCTCAAACCCAAGAACAGCTGCCTCTGAAAGAGGGCTATCCACGACTTCAATTTCCCGTTGACCAAGGCCAATATTATTAAGTTGCACATAGGGTGCTGCTGTTTCTTGATCATAAATCATGGCATGACGTTGTGAAAAGGTACCTCGCCCAACATCCTGTCCACTCAATCTCACGGGATACCCCTCCATCAAAAGAGTACCAAAGGCAAGGGCTTCTCCCGTAGACCAATCAAGACCTTCAGTGGATTGAATATTTTTTTCCTTTGCCTGAAGTAGTTTTGCAAGGCGTTTATGAATAGAAAATGTTTCAGGATAACGCGTCAGAGCTTTTCCAACTTTTTTGAGCATATCCTGCTCAACACCGGTCATGACAGGTTTATGCAAATCAACGGAATGGCTCAAACCTGACCAAACCCCCTCAAGCCAGTCATTGCTGCGACTTGCATAGGTTTTAGCCTCTTCAAAAGCAGTTGCCATGCGCTCCATGAAACTTTGATGCATTTCATTAACGTCATCAACGGACATGACCTTTTCATTCACCAATGTCTGACTAAATATTTTATAAGTTGACGGATGGTTTTTAATTTTTCGATACATAACGGGTTGAGTAAAAGAAGGCTCATCAATTTCATTGTGACCGTGTCGTCGGTAACAATACATATCAATGACAACATCTTTTTTAAACTTTGACCTAAATTCAGAAGCAATGCGCGCAACACGTGCAACGGCATCTACATTATCCCCGTTTACATGCAAAATCGGTGCTTGAATCCCCTTTGCAATATCAGAACAATAAGGTGAGGATCTTGAAAAATGAGGAGACGTTGTAAAACCAATTTGGTTATTGATAATCAGATGAACGGTACCTCCAATTTTATAACCATTAAGCTCTGACATACACAAGGTTTCAGGAACAATGCCCTGGCCAGCAAAAGCAGCATCACCGTGAATCAAAAGACCCAAAACTTTGGATCTATTATCATCATTCATACGGGTTTGTTTAGCACGGACTTTACCAACCACAACGGGATTAACGGCCTCAAGGTGAGAAGGGTTAGCCGTCAAGGACAGATGGATTTTATTCCCAGCAATAATCCGATCCGTTGAGACGCCCAGGTGATATTTAACGTCACCAGATCCTTGAACTTGTTCTACTTCTTCTGGGGTTGGTTCATTTCCTTGAAATTCAGAGAAAATAGCTTTTAAGGGTTTTTCCATAATATTGGCAAGGACATTCAAGCGACCACGATGTGCCATACCTAAAATAACTTCCTTGACACCGCGCCTTGATGAATCTTCCAGCAAAACCTCCAGCATGGGGATCATGCTTTCTCCACCTTCGAGACCAAAACGTTTGGCACCTGGATATTTTTTAGCAAGAAACGTCTCAAAAGACTCTGCACGGTTTAGGTAATCAAAGGTATGAATACGCTCAGCCTTTGAAACACCATTTTCATAATTTTCCATTTGCATTTGAAGCCAAGATTTTTGATCTGGTTCTTGGATATGCATAAATTCAATACCAATATTGCGACAGTATATTTTCTGTAATTTAGAAAGAATTTCGCGCAAGGTCGCTTTTTCCATACCCAAACTTCCCCCCAAATAAATAGGACGATCATAATCTTGGTCTGTGAAGCCATAAGTTTCAGGAGCTAATTCTGGATGTATCTTTTTATCATGAAGTTTTAATGGATCCAGGTCGGCATTCAAATGCCCCCTCACTCGATAAACACGAGTAAGCATCGATGCACGCAGGGCATCCAATGTGGTTTGATTGATAGCTGCAATATTTGAAAGATCAGGCGCAGCATTGGCCGATGGCGCATCTTTATTTACTTTTTGCTGAGTCGGAGAATCCTTTATTTTAATAGCGTCTTGACAGGGGACATCAAATTCACCATAACGCCCATAGGCAAGACTTTTTTCTCCCACACGATGGGACCAAGTGGCCCCGACTGCTTCTTGCAACACAGCATTCACATCATCGCCAAGGCTGTTGAAAAATTGAACCCAAGACGGATCAACGGAGGAAGGGTCTTTAATAAAAGAAGCATAAGTTTGTTCTAAAAACAAAGCATTGTTACCAGATAGAAAGCTCGTCAGAGTTGCGTCGTTTGACATAGTAGGCACCTAAGTTTTAAAAAATAGAGATTTATTCACATTACTTTCAGATAAGCACGGTAAACCTTAAAAATTCATTACAATTGTAATTTTTTTTCACCTTTTTGTGAAGTGCCCTTCTGAAACAACTTATAAATTGCTATGATTCACTAAAATACCCCTCATAAAAAAGGAATAAATAATGGTTACCTTCTTACCTTATCTAACTTTTCTTGCCTTTATTTTTTTGGCACTCAGCATTAACACCATTGTTTTGCGCTATAAATATCAATCTCGCATCGGAACATCGGAACATAAAAGCCTCGAATATGCCGCAAGAGGCCATGCCAATTTCGCAGAATACACACCCTTTGCTTTAATCTTGATATATGCGATCCACACCATGGAAGGACCAAACTATCTCCTTCACATTCTTCTTTCATCATTGGTTATAGGACGTGCTTTTCATGCCTACTGTTTTGGTATTAAACATAATTTCCTCATGCGCCGTATGGGCATGCTACTAACATTTTTTACATACCTTGCCGCGATTTTTACGCTTTTATACCTTTGGATAAGAGGGCAATAAATCAGCGAGCAATAGAGAGATCAATAAAAAAAGGTTGGAATTTTCCAACCTCTTGATCCTTTAGCTATAAAAATAGTTACACCGTTTTCCCTTCGGGTATTTTTTTCGCTTCTTGTATTTCTTTTTCGCCATTTGCTCGATTGTAACGAACACTCAAAGCACCAACGCCAAAGACCCAAAAAACAACAATGGCAGCAATAATTACGGCCAAATAAGGTGTAACGACCATAATGTCCTGTACGGCAAAGATGGTAAAAATCGCCATAACCGTATAACCGCCAGCAGCCTTGCCAAGACGTCCCCCGATGACATCAACTGCTGCTTTACCTTTTGTCTTAAGGTCTTGATCAAGGGGGATATAAGCCATTTCTTTTGTGGGGTCAAACAACGCATATTTTGTCCCCTTGGTTAGAATATTTTGCACCGCACCAACAAGAACAGCCATGTAAGTTGCCGTAAAGCCAAGGCCCATAACAATTGGATTTAATTGTTCGCTGAACAAAACAAGAGAAAAGAACATTCCACCAGTCAGTGCTAAAATCAACGGAGTAATAACGGCACCTGTGAACCAACCAAATTTATTAACAACACCCTTGGTCATAAAGATAATAAGGATTGTTGCGGCCCCCGTTGCACGGGAAAAATTACCCATAAAGGCATTGTACCCATTTGGATCACCAGCGAATTGAATGGAAAGTTGTTTTTTCCAAATTACTTCAATGAGGTTAATTGACATACCATATGAAAGAACCAACAAGGCAATCAAACCAATATAGGGTGAAGAAAATAGATATTTAAAACTGTCAGCAACGCCCATCTTGGACTTGCTTTTTTTTGTAGTTTTTGGAGATGCTGCATCGTAATACACAGGATCCGTTAAAACATTTTTATGCATCCAACGATAAATGTACATGGCAAACAAACCTGCAATAATGACCGTTATACCAAGGTACTGCAGTGCAACACCCCAAGCATCAACACCTGCAGGTACACTTTGGCGAATATCAGAAAACATCACAACGGCCGTTCCTGATAACATCAGCGCGACATTACCAATTAATACAAAAAGAGGGTAAAAACGTTTTGCTTCTGAAGAACGAACAATTTCGTTGGCAAATTGCCAAAATAATAAAGAAATCATCACACTCCCCCACATTTCAGACATCACATAAAACAAAGAATACGTCCATACAGCCCAAACGGACAACAGAAACTTTACACGTGGAAACTCAAGCTGCAACGCATTCACATAATCAATATTAGGATGCAGCACATCAATATTTGGGTACAGAACAAAGGAAAATAACGCAAAAAAACCAAGAAAAAAAGAGACAATACCGTAAAAAAGTTTTTCCGAAGAAAACATGTTAGTGAGCTTTGTATACAAAACGACAAAGGACATAGCACCCAACATCACAAAAATTGCTTTTAAATAAGGAATAGCCTCAGGGCCAGCCCCTGGTGCGGTCGCAATCAAAGAATCTTTCGTATCGCGTAAAATAGTATAGTTAAACAAAACGCACAACATAATGAAGGCAAGAGGTAGAAATTTCTTAAATTCGATATTTTGAATTGGAAAAAGCGCTGCTCTCAAGCCGCTAAATTCTGGCTGAGACACTTTTCTTTTCGCACCTGTTTTCACAGAGGACATGGTTATACTCCCTTAGTAATTTACACAAACAAACCAGTTTTCTTTTTTTAAAATCAAACAGGTAAAGAGCTATTAAAGAAAAGATTTCAACACCTTCCTTCAACAATAAGCTGTGAGTATTTTATACACTGACTCGATAAAAAAGCAAGTCAAGGGGGCAACAAGCACATTGAATATTTAAAGGTTACACAAGTGGCAAGAATAAAATTAGTAAATAATATTAATTGTCATTTTAATTAAGATTGTCACTTTGACTGAAAAAAAACTAATAAAAAAATAAAACACTTTGAGATATGCTATTGCATTATCATAATTCCATGGCGCTCTTAATTTCAGGGACCATCATGCATAGCTACTCTAAAAAATTATAACCTAGGAGAGACACAATTTTGAAAAATAATATGGAAACAAAATCAATTAAAATATTTTTTATTCTCATTATGTGCTTTAAAATCCCAACGAGCTTTGCTTCGCATGATATCGAATGCCACACTAAAATCGTAAAAAAAAACATTTTCTCCCATGGCCTATAGTGCCCACAGACGGTTAAAACATATAGAAAACATGTACCTTTTTGAACCGAGCAATTTATTCGAAGTGGAAGTCTATAGAATAACCATAGGTATCTATAAATATTCACGAGAAATTCCAGAATACTTGTGCATCCCCTATCCTTTATTTTCAATGGGACAAGACTTAAACGAAAAAGAGTCTTATTCACAACCTTACCCACAGAAGTTTTATTGACTCAATGGTTGATTTTAAAAACCTTATGTCAACTTTTTCAGGTCGAATAAACTTACTCGTTTTACTGACTGAAGTTTATATGAAAAATAATTTAAAATACTTGCCATATTTCATCAACCTCCTGCTTTTAGAGGAAAGACCGCTCAACAACGATAGACTCGATGCCATTGATACTCTTTTACACCTCCCGTTAACCTTCATAAAAAACACTACAAATACTGACTGGAGATTACACGAAAACTATTCTTTTGTGAAAAAAATGAAAATGCATTACAGAAATTACCTCCAATACCTTCCGTCAGTTAGCTATAAAATTTCTTTTCGCAGAAACATTTTATTTTACAGAGATTTAGAAAGAATGGCCCCTTCCATCAAATTATATGAATTTTTTAGAAAGACACCCTACCTGAAAAAAGGCGCTAAAGACGCGTTTATAGAACAAACATAATTAGAATTTAGAGGCAAATGCAGAAGGTACGGCTCGTACATAAGCAGAACTTTTATGAATATCCAGAGCATATCCCCCCTTTTTTATCTTTTTTGCTACCGATGGCCTTTTCATTTTAACAAGGGTTCCAAAATGAGAAAAATTACCTTTTGAAGGGGTTTCTGCAATAACATCTCCCTCAAAAACAAAACGGAGCACATTACGTGCGCCCATAATAGATCGAGCCAACCTTGCGGCATTGCCAACCAAAACAGAAGGCGCCCCAAAGGTAATAAGTTTAACCTGATTCTTTCTGATATTATTTCTTGGATACATCACAAGAGAAGAATCGTCGTTAATGCGCAATGCTGCAAGGGACGCAACGGCACCACCAACCCCGTGCCCTATAACAATATATTCAAGATTTTTTGGATTTATAAGATGGCTATTTGCATATGAAACAATAGGAGATTTTATTTGTTGCCACACAGACAAGAGAGCCGACATAAAACCCTTATGAGCCTTACCAGGCATACCCAGCCTCAACGCATTCGTATTTAAAGAGTCAATATCAGGGCGCATATCTTTCTCTGATTCTTCTCCTCGAAAAACAATAAACACTAAATTATCTTTTGCTAAAATAATACCAGCATCCTGAGTTTTTCCTTTAAAATTTTTCCCCTTAAAAAAACGCACAAAAAACCCTCGAGTTTTATACAAAGTGGCAATTATCTGTCGCTGAGTATTTATGCCATTTGCAAGCTTCACAAATTGACGCACTGCTTCTCTGTCAAGGTTCCTTGCACTTAAAAAACCAACATCAATATTAGTGGTGTTAGAAAGAGTCTCCCCATAAAGGGGCGGTATAAAGAAAAAACTTATAAAAATCAATACAGTCGATATAAATTTCATGGAATCCTATAAATTACAAAAAGTTGTATATAAATATCGTACACAAAAAATATTAAGAAATTATAAAGAAATGGTGGGTGATGAGGGATTTGAACCCCCGACCGCCTCGGTGTAAACGAGGTGCTCTCCCGCTGAGCTAATCACCCATTTGAACTGTCGTTCGAAATGAAGGTACTTTAAAATAGACTTTAAAAAGAAGTTTCTCTCAAGTCATTTCTTTGTAGCGAAAAGTATCCCAAATGAAAAGCCCTTTTTTCAAAAAAATGTAATATTTTTATTTGAGCTCAATCATTTAGAGCAAAAAAAACGTGACTCGCTTCGATTTTATAAAAAAACACATGAATTCACACACTATAATTTTAATTCTAAAAAGAAAAACATACAACTTTAGATCAAATGATATCAACTACCTTCTTAACTCAAAATCAAGAGTTGTATGTATATATGAGTTTATCCTTGAATTTTTCCACCCCATTTGATAGGTTGCGGAGTCATTCCCCAATGTGTGTTTTATACTATGATCGAAAAAAGTAAATTTACTGATTATTTTGCCCCAGAAAATGCTGGAAAATTAAAATCGTCCCACTGCGACGATATCCCCACTAAAAAACCCAAACGCGGTAGTCGCTATGAACGTCATCGTGTGGCACGTATCATGGCGATTCAAGCTTTTTTCGAAGCTCAACACAACCATATACCTGCTAAAAAAATGGCCATGCGATATATGGCACATAATTTTAAAAATCATACGCACCCCGTTAACCCTGATCAAAATTTATTTTTACATATTTTAACGGGCGTTGAAATTCAATGGGAAACCATTCAAGATCTTTTAGAGCCTATGGTCATGGGACACTGGACCATTGAGACCCTAGACCCCCTTTTAAAAACAATCTTATCCCTTGGTATCGGTGAGCTATTAACACCCTATACACCTTCCGAAAATCCCTTAAAACCCACAGTTATCATCAGTGAATATATTGAAATTACAAAAGGCTTTTATGAAGACAAAGAAGCTGCCTATGTAAATAAGGCACTAGATGAAATTTATAAAATAATTTCAAAAAATAGCTAAGGCGGTTTCAAGACGGTTTCCGTCTAAAAATGAGGGACCAACACCTATAACTTTATAGGTGTGTGGATGACTAACGACGTCTGGGATGTTTTTAAAATCACTATAAAATCATAAATTTAAATTTTCATTCCATCCAAGAGCACTTTTCAATTTTTCCATAAAATCACGCACCTCCTTTCTGAAACGGCACAACAAAAAACCCCGCGAAAGCGAGGCTCGGTTGTTTTTTAGATATTTTTAAAATCTTTAAGCCTCAGTAGATGTTTCCACTGTGGCTTTAACGTCTGCCTTAGGAGCAGCTGCCGCAGGCTTTGCTTTTTTAGTTGATAACGTATAATCACGTTTTTCAGCAATACGTGCACTCTTACCACGACGGTCGCGCAAATAATACAACTTCGCACGACGAACAATACCACGACGTTTTACTTCAATATCAATTTTTGGAGAATAAAGAGGAAACACACGTTCAACACCCTCACCAAAAGAAATCTTACGAACGGTGAATGAGGAATTTAAACCCGCATTACGCTTTGCTATACAAACACCTTCATAGGCCTGCATACGTTTTGTTGTACCTTCAACAACCTGAACATTCACACGGATAGTATCACCAGCTCCAAAGGTTGGAACTGTTTTTTTCGCTGCCAACGCATCGAGTTGTTTATTTTCAAATTTTTCTACAAGATTCATCAGATCTTCCTTTATTCCTTGACTGTTTTTGTCTCTTTTGACGCCACATAACGGCCCCATAAATCAGGTCGACGTTGTTTTGTCAAAGATTCTGACTGACGCTGACGCCAGGCATAAATTTCTCTATGATTACCTGATAGCAGAACTTGGGGCACAATGCAATCATTCCATTCACGTGGACGGGTAAATTGTGGATATTCGAGTAAACCCGATGAGAAACTTTGCTCATTCAATGAGTCTTTCGCCCCTAACACACCAGGAATGAGCCGAACTGAAGCATCCACAATAGCTTGCGCTGGTATTTCACCGCCCGACAACACGAAATCACCTAAACTCACTTCTTTTATATCCCAAGCGTCAAGAACCCTTTGATCTACCCCTTCAAAACGACCACAAAGAATACCAACGTCTCCGTCTTGTGAAAATGCCTTTGCCATATCCTGATCAAAAGGTTTTCCCCGTGGCGATACATAAATTAGATTTTTAGGCTTATTTTCAATGGAGGTATACTGAGAGCGCAACGCCCTATCGATGACATCTGCTCGCATAACCATGCCCGCACCACCGCCACAAGGGGTATCATCCACCTGAGCATGCTTACCGTGGGCATAATCCCTGATATTAACGGTATCCAAACGCCAAAGCCCTTGATCAAGGGCACGCCCTGTGACTGAGGCTCCTAAAACCCCTGGAAACAACCCTGGAAACAGAGTAAAAATTTTTACTCTAAAAAGAGGGGATGAAACGGAAGTAGACATTATTTTTTACCCTTTTTGGATTCCGTCCACTTTTCATCTGATTGCTTAAAAGGTTTAAGAAACTCATCAAGATACACCTGATCAATAACGAGGTTTTTTTCTTCAATATTTACTTTCAATACCCAAGCTTTTAAAAATGGTACCATAATGGTTTCTTTATGCCCATCCAGAACAAGTTCAAGAATATCCCCTGCGCCAAAATTATGCACACGCTCAACGGATCCCAGCTTTTTTTCATTGGTATTATAAAGTGAAAGCCCTTCAAGATCAGAAACATAAACATCGTCGTCATCTTGAATTTTAGGTAATTTTGTTTTTTCAACATAAAGTAATTGACCACGAAGAAGCTCGGCTGTGTCCCGATCAACGACTTCTTTAATTCGAGCAACGAGCAGATCACCCTTTTGCGCACGTAATTTGATAATGGTCAGAACATCCGCACATCCAATTAATTTCAAAGGACCATAAGCCCCTATCTGTCTTGGATCTTGTGTATAGGATTGCAATTTAAGCTCACCTTGAATACCGTGGGCATCGGCAACTTTACCAAGACAAATCCAATTTTCTGGCACAACTATTTCTGATGGGTCTGTCATATTCACCTCAATAAAAGAAAAAAGACTTGAAATTACCTCCAAGTCTTTTTTTTAGTCGGCTGTCATTATTCAGATTTCGCTTCTTCAGCAGCAGTTTTTGCATCGGCTGCGGCTTTTTCTGCTGCGGCTTTTGCATCTTCGATGGCTTGCTTTGCAGCTTCTTCAGCGGCTAGCTTAGCTTCTTCTTTTTCCTTAACGCGCTCTTGAGCCTTTGCTTTTGGTACGGAACGTTTAGGGCTTTCTCTGTATTCAAATTTAGCCATCAATCCAAGATTACCCAAAAAGCGAGCTACACGATCCGTTGGTTGGGCACCCGTAGACAGCCAATGCTTAATGCGGTCTTCCTTGATCACTAAACGATCGGCATGGTCCTTAGGAACCATTGGGTTATAAGATCCAACGCGTTCAATGTAACGACCATCACGGGGCATGCGGGAATCCGCAACAACGATATGGTAATAAGGACGTTTTTTCGCACCATGACGTGCAAGACGGATTTTAGTTGACATATTTTTCTCCTATAAATTAACAGTCATTTTTTTAACTTTATTTCCCGAACAAACCGGCCATACCTTGACGCATAAGACCTTTTTTGCCCATTTTCTTGAAACGTTTCATTGCCAAAGACATATCTTTATATTGCTTGAGCAAACGATTCACTTCTGGAACTGTTGTGCCAGATCCCGTCGCCACGCGGCGCTTCCTAGATCCGTTTAAAATTTTATAATTGTGACGTTCTTTTTCTGTCATAGACATAATGATCGCGATTTGTTTACCAACCATACCGTCGTTAATGCCAGCAGCATCAATTTTATCTTGAATTTTACCAATCCCTGGGAGCATCCCCAACATACTGTTCATACCGCCCATTTTGGAGATTTGACCCAACTGTTTTGCCATATCATCCAGGGTAAAAATCCCTTTTTGCATTTGCTTGGCAAGCTCTTCTGCCTCATCTTGATCGATGATTTCAGCTGCTTTTTCCACAAAAGTGACAATATCACCCATATCCAAGATACGATTGGCAATACGATCAGGATGAAAAACTTCTAACTCATGAACACGCTCACCCGTCCCAAGAAATTTAATGGGCACTCCCGTGACATGACGCATAGAAAGGGCTGCCCCTCCCCTAGCATCACCGTCGATTTTAGAGAGAATAATGCCCGTCACGCCGACTTTTTCTTGGAAAGTTTTTGCAACGACCACTGCATCTTGCCCCGTCATAGCATCGGCTGCCATAAGAATTTCAATGGGATTTGTCAGATCACGGATTTGAACCAGTTCATCCATCAACGTATCATCGATGTGCAGGCGCCCTGCCGTATCAATCATCAGTATATCAAAAGCTTCAAGCCGTGCCTGCTCTTGAGCACGTTTAACGATATCAAGGGGCTTTTCATTGGCAACAATATTAACGGTGGCAACGTCAATTTGCGCCCCTAAAGTTGCCAGTTGTTCACGGGCCGCAGGACGGTAAATATCCGTTGAAACCATCAATATTTTTTTTCTATGCTTTTCCGTTAAAAATTTAGCTATTTTCGCAGTAGTGGTTGTTTTACCTGATCCTTGAAGGCCCGTCATCATAATCACTGCAGGTGGCTTTACTGCCAAATTTAAAGGCTGATTTTGAAAAGCTTTTTCGGCATTTTCCTCAAGGTTACCACCCAAAATCTCAATGAGATGATCATGGACGATTTTAACGACCATTTGCCCTGGCGTGACGCTTTTAATAACATCCTGGCCAATGGCTTTTTCTTTAACCTTAGAAATGAACTCTTTCACAACAGCAAGTGCAACGTCGGCTTCGAGTAACGCCACACGCACTTCACGCATGGCCAGGGAAACATCTTCCTCACTCAAGGCGCCACGCTTGGTGAGTTTTGAAAAAATACCTGTGAGACGATCACCTAAATTTTTAAACACGTTGCTTATTTCCTATTCTCTTAGATATCAAAAAAACACCACAAAAAAGACACCAGTGAGCGAAACTCGCCAACTGATGAAATGCGACCTTCCTAGAGAAAATCACTTAAAACATATCTCTTTCTACGAATTTTTCCCCTCAAAGTCAACTTCTTTTTCCTTTTGAGAACAAGGGCGACCTGATATCATTCAAAAGAAAGTATACAGGGAAATTAAACACCATGGGTCACGGTATAGCCATAAAAGAAACTATCCTCACTGATATTTGTATTATTGGTGCTGGCTCTGGCGGCTTAAGCGTTGCGGCAGGTGCTTCTCAAATGGGGGCCGATGTCGTCCTCATTGAGAAAGGCAAAATGGGTGGTGACTGTTTAAATACAGGGTGTATTCCTTCAAAAGCCCTTTTGGCAGCGGCTAAAACAGCACAAACACATCGCTCATCAAGTAAATTCGGTGTGAAATCCCATGACCCAAAAATAAATTTTAAAGATGTTCTCACTCATGTCAAAGAGATCATTAACACCATCGCTCCCCATGATTCAAAAGAGCGTTTCGAGAGTCTTAGTGTTAATGTTATCAAGGAATTAGGCGTTTTTATAGATTCAAAAACTGTCAAAGCAGGGCACTCTCTCATCCGCGCCAAACGTTTTGTCATTGCAACTGGAAGCCACGCCCTGATTCCCCCTATTCAAGGATTGAAAGAGACTCCCTATCTCACCAATGAAACAATTTTCAACCAAACAGAATGCCCAGAACACCTAATCATTATTGGAGGTGGTCCCATTGGCATGGAGATGGCACAAGCTCACCAACGTCTTGGCGCAAAGGTCACAGTGATTGATAAAGTAATCATGCCCCATGATGACTCTGAATTGGTAAGTATTATGAAGAAAAACCTCGCAAAAGAAGGCGTTAACTTCATTGAAGGGAATTTTGTAGAAACTGTTTCAAAGGCAGGCGAAATAATTACCGTAAAAACAAATGCCGCCACAATCAAAGGAAGTGACCTTCTCATTGCAACGGGGCGGGCACCTAACCTTAAGGCTTTAGGCCTTGACCAAGGAAATATAAAACACACGTCAAAAGGCATTCAAGTCAACACGCGCTTGCAAACGTCAATAAAACATATTTATGCCATTGGCGATTGTATCGGGCATCTTCAATTTACCCATGTAGCTGGATATCATGCAGGGATTGTTATCCGCAATATTTTGTTTAAATTACCTGCTAAAATTGACATCTCCATAAGTCCCATGACTATTCCTTGGGTTACCTATTGTGACCCAGAGCTGGCCCACGTAGGTCTCAATGAAGAACAAGCTCGTGGAAAATTTGGTAAAAAAACTCAAGTATTACGCTTTCCTTTTTCAGAAAATGATCGCGCCATTACGGAACGAAATACTGAGGGTCTTATCAAAGTAATATGCACAACAAAAGGAAAAATTTTAGGATGTAGCATTGTTGGGCTTGGTGCAGGAGATCTCATTTTTCCCTGGGTTATAGCCATTCAAAATGGATTGAAACTTGGGCAAATGGCAAACACCATAACCCCCTACCCCACGAGATCAGAATCATCAAAACGCATTTCTGGGAGTTTTTTCACCCCAAAACTCTATGACCCACTGACAAAAAAAATTGTGAGATTTCTTTTAAAATGGCTGCATTAACACAGTCATTCCAAATCAGCCCGCGACGCGGTATGTTCCCTTTCCTGATTTTTTAGCATCATACATAGCCGTATCGGCCTTTTTCAAAAGAATTTCGGGATCTTGGCCATTTTCTGGGCACAAAGCGATCCCTATGCTAACACCAAATTTTGCTATTTTACCATTTTTTTCAACATGTTTTCCAATGGCCTTGAGGCACCGCTCTGCCACTTGAATAATTTGATCCTTAGACGATAAATCAGTAATAAGAGCAGCAAATTCATCCCCACCAAAACGGGCAACGAGGTCTTCCTCACGGACACTTTGTGTTAATTTTTTAGCAACGGTTTGCAATAAAAAATCTCCAAAATCATGACCCAAGGTATCATTCACATTTTTAAAACCATCAAGGTCAAAGAAAACAACACCGAAATCTCCTGTTTCTTTCTTTTGATAGGATGTGCATAAAGCAGAAAGTGTTAAATCAAATTTTTTACGATTAGAAAGACCAGTTAAACCATCATGAAGGGCAAGATATTCAAGACGCTCTTCTTTCTTTTTAGCAATGGAAATATCCTTATGAATGGAAACTACCCCCCCACCAGGAATTTTATTTTCGATGACCTCAACCCATTTTCCAGAAGATAAAAGATCTAATTGTGGTCTGGATGGATGACGATGATAACTCATCTTAAGTTTTATCCAATCATCGGTCTTCAGTTGACTATCATCGTTTTTTTTTCCACGACGATTTTCTTGATAGACACCTTGTTCTATATTGGCACGCAACAACTGTTCATAGGTACAAGAGAGACCCGCGAAATGCCACAAACCAGGATATAAATTATAAAAACCCTGATTATGAACAATGAGCTTATCATTCTCGTCAAAAACAGCAAAGCCTTCGTCGATATTATCAATGGCTGTTTTGAGGCGTATTCTTGCTTGCTCAAGCTCATTTGATACCTGAATTTCTCGATCTCTGGCTCTTTTTTTGGTGAGACAAGCATTAATACGCGCATGCAAAAGTGTTGTATTCAAAGGCATAGATAGATAATCATCGGCTCCTAGCTGAATACACTTAATAACGTTATCCATATCATTAGATGATGAAACCATTAAAACGGGAATATTCTTTAAATGGTTGTCTGCTTTCATTCTTTTAAGGACTTCATCACCATTTAATTTTGGCATAAATAAATCTAACAGAACCATATCTGGCGCATAAACACTGATTTTTTCGAGTCCTTCCTCGCCATTTTTTGCCATAATGACAGTATGACCAATGGATTCTAGCTTACGCTTCAAAAGATCTCGTTTTTGCTCACTATCATCAACAATAAGAATATTTCCCGTTAAAATAGAAATTTTGTAATTAGTCTCATTCTCGGTCTTTTCCATTGAAGGTTGATCATGCACAAAACCATCAATAATAGGCAAAACCCTTGAGGCAAGGGAATGAAGGGATTGCAGAGCTTCCATAATATTTTTATCTGCATTCATATCTTCCAAGGAGTCTTTTATGAGCTCCACATACCCCATAATCCCCCCAATGGCGGCACGCAAATCATGGCGCACCTCTCGAAAATAATCAACATCCCATAAAAGCTCTTGCCTTTCAGGGGCTTCACATTTTTGAATAAGGTCTACATATTTTTGAAGGGCGACCTTTGCATTTTCATAATCTCGCACCAACTGCTCATCTTTCAAGGGAGAAAGTAAAACATCAACATCTTTCATTTTACCCAAAAGGCCCGTGTATTTTTCACGAAAAATAGAAAGGGTTTTTATAAAAGTTGATATTTTACCAAATTTGCCTTGGGAATTTGTTTTAACTTCTAAAGTCATAGGGTCCTCTATATCTCTATTATTTTAGTGAATTTACAAAAGATTTTTTGCTAAAAGAGTTTGAATTTTCTCCAACAATCGCGGCAATTCAACGGGTTTTGTATCATAATCGTCACACCCAGCCGCAAGAGCTTTTTCACGATCTTCGGCCATGGCATGGGCCGTGAGAGCAATAACAGGAATTAGTTTTGTTTCGGGGTTGGATTTCACAAGTTTAGTTGCTTGCCATCCATCAATTTTAGGAAGACTCATATCCATGAGAATAAGGTCGGGCTTGATTATTTTTGATTGCTCAACACCTTCCTGACCATCCACTGCAATAGTGATTTCGTATCCTTTGCGCATCAAACGACGAGAAAGCATATCCCGATTCATCTCGTTATCTTCAACGATCAATATGTGTGCCATGTATCCTCCCAGAAAAAGCATCTAACCTTCCTAATAATATATCATAAAATTATACCGTTGTAAGGAGGGGTTATTATCCGTAAACTCAGAAAAAGATTGATATAAAAACAGGGAAAATTATGACCAGCGTAGCACAACGACAAATAACACCTTCTCCTTCTTCAGAAAACACGGACTACGCCCAACACCTTGTTAATACTGGCTTGTTGACAGCTCAAGAACTAAAAATAGTCCAATATGAGCAAAAATTAACACCGCGTTCCCTTCGAAAAATTCTCCTTGATGCTTCCTTTATCTCTGAAGAAGGATACCTTAAGTGGTCCTGCAAAGAGGTGGAGGGTATCTTTTATGAAGAATCTATCAAGGATAAAATTGAGTATGATCAACCAACTTCCTTGTATGACATTGCTGACATTTGTGAAAGTAATAAAGACAGCTTTTATGATTTTAAAATAGCTCCCCTAAAACTAGATTCCTCAAAAAAAGAACTTTCAGTTCTCATTACGGATTTACTTGATATTGAAATAAAAGATAAAATCTCACGGTTATTCAAAAATTATAAGGTGACATTTCAAGGGGCCTTTGAACGTACTATTTTTCAAATCTTAGAAGACGCTCCCTGGAAAAAAGAACACCTCAAAAATCAACTCCAGGAAAGCATAAATGATGTCTTTTATATCACAGAAAAACCAACCACCACCAGCACTCAAGAACCCGCTGAAAACCCCGTTCAATTTATCGACAGTATTATCGAAGGCGCCCTTAAAGGTAAAGCGTCAGATATCCATTTTTCCCCAGAAAAACTCTGCGTTAATGTCTCTTTACGCATCCATGGTGACTTGGAAAAATATCGCCTCAAGCACATAGAATTTTGGCCACAAATTTTATCGCGCCTCAAAATCATGTCTGGTATGAATATTGCTGAAAAACGCCTTCCCCAATCAGGGCGCTTTTCCCTAACAACTGCTGGCCGTGATATTGATTTTCGGGCGTCCACCCATCCTATATCTACGGGGGAAAATTTTGTCCTTAGAATCTTAGACCGCCTCCACTCTTTTATGGAACTTGATGAATTAGGATTTGCAGAAAATCATATCAAACAGATCAAAAAAAACCTCATGCAACCCTACGGCATGATTATTATGACAGGACCCACTGGATCTGGAAAAACAACGACCCTTTATTCAATGCTTTCCTATCTTAAAGAGCAAAACAAAAACATTATGACCCTTGAGGACCCCATTGAATATACCCTTCCTCATATCAGGCAAACTCAAGTGCAACCAGAAATTGATTTTGATTTTTCCACAGGTGTACGTTCTCTATTGCGCCAGGATCCAGATGTTCTTCTGATCGGAGAAATTAGGGACGAGGACACGGCAAAAATGGCTTTGCGTGCTGCGATGACGGGGCATCTCGTTTTAACGACCCTTCACACGAACTCAACGTTGTCTGTTCCCAGTCGTCTCATTGACCTAGGCATTGATCCGCACCTTCTTTCTGGGCATTTAAATTGCATTATTTCCCAACGCCTAGCCAAACGTCCCCTCAATAAAAAACGAGGTGCAAAAAAGGGACGGCTTCCCCTTGTGGAAGTTCTCAATGTTACCTCAGAACTAGATACACTCTTTATGAGACAAGAGCCTTTTTACGTCTTACAAAAAAATGCAGAAAAACATGGCTTTGTATCAATGCAACAGCAAGCTAAAGACTATATTGCACGGGGAGACCTAACCATAGAAAGTGTCCAACGGGTTCTTTCCCTTGAAGAAAAGACTGAGGAAGAGACAAAAGAGCAATAAAAAAAAGGGCCCATACAAGTGGTTTTTTATGCCTATAAATTTAAGGCTATGAAGGCTCAATCAACGGAGTCTTATTCCGAGCGTGGAGTTGTTAATGCTTCATCCCTTGAAGAAGCACAGGACAACATCCAGAATCTTATGGAGAAAAAAAATGCGATCCTTCTCAAATTAAAGCCAGTGCGGCCTTTTTTAAATATTTTTTATACAAAAAAGATTTCCCCCTCGGCACATCTCTCTTTTTTTCAATCCGTCACACAACTTTTAGGCGCAGGGCTCCCCATTATCGAATCCCTTACCTACAGTATTCCCCAAAAAAACACCACTACTTACCAACCAGCCTTACAACTCATACAAGAGGGGCTTC
>JAJRPZ010000012.1 GCA_024280495.1 Alphaproteobacteria bacterium | reverse complement strand
CCAACTTCAACCAAACCAATATAAGACTCAGCATGGGCTTGTACTGCATTAGAATGCAATAAAACTTCACAACCGCCGCCAAGCGCCATACCCGTTGATGCAGAAACCACAGGGACATTTGAATGCTTAAGGCGTTGATAAACGGACTGACCTTTTTTTACCAACTGCGCAATCAGATCCCACATCCCAACATTAGCAGCAAATAGAGCCAGCCCAATGTTTGCACCAACTGAAAAATTAGTTCCGCCATTATGAATGATTAGGGCCTTATATTTTCCAGACTCACAAAGGTCAATGGCCGTGTCCATCATAGCAATAATATCAAAATCGATGGAATTTTGCTTGCTTGTAAATTCAAGGCAAAGAACATCATCACCAACATGCCAAAGGGAGGCTGAAGGATTACGCTCAACAGGTTTAGAGCGCAATTTAATATCGCTCAACAACACAACGCCAGTGCGGCGCGGTGCATCAACATAAGATCCATCAACGGCCATATATTGAGGTTTTTCATCGTGAATACGAAAGAATGTGCCCGTGCCTACTTTTTGAAGGAGACTAGGTATATCACGGCCCTCAGCCTTTAATTTATCCGCGAACCATTTAGCGCCCATACGGTCAATCAATTCAAAAGGACCGTATTTCCAATTATAGCCTGCCTTCATAGCTTGATCGACAGCATAAAGGTTATCGGCAATTTCTGGCACAAGGGACACTGCATAATGCAAAACCTTAGACAAAACTGACCATGCATAATCACCACCGCGATCACCATAGGATAACATCTTATCAAGACCTTGTTTTGACACGGATAAACAAGCAAGATTGGGCTTTTTAACCGCTGGTGCATAATCACTTGTCTTAAGATTTATAGCTTCTTTAATTTTTTTGCCATTTTCTCTATTGAGGCGATAAAAACCCCCTTTTCCTTTACGGCCCGTATACCCATCGGCAATCATAGTACTCACGAGTTCAGGTTCCGCATAACTTTGGACATAAGGATCAGAAGCAGGCAAAACTGCCTTCATGCTTTTCCCGATCAAAGGCATCAAATCAAGACCCACAAGGTCCATCAAGGCAAATACACCTGTTTTTGGAATGCCCATGGGACGCCCAAACAAAGCATCAACTTCTTCAACAGTCATATCTTTTTCCATGGCTTCCAACAAAGCGGTTTGGAGCCAGTAAGTTCCAATACGATTGGCGATAAAACCTGGTGTATCATGACAGTCAACGATGTCCTTACCCAAACGACGATCACAGAAATCCGCGATGGCATGAGCAATTTTCGGATCCGTATCAACACCCTTAACAACCTCGAGCAAACGCATATAACGTGGAGGATTAAAAAAGTGTGTGACCAAAAAATGCTTTTTAAAATCATCACTGCGCCCTTCAACAAGGCTCGCGAGAGGAATAGTAGAAGTGTTGGAAGATATAATCGTATTTGGGCCACGAAATTCTTCGATTTTCTCATAAAGGCTTTGTTTTATATCAAGGCGTTCCACAACGACTTCGATCACCCAATCCATATCCTTGACCTTTTTCAGGTCATCGTCAAAGTTACCAGGAGTGATAAGCTTTACCTTATCTTTACTCATAAAAGCAGCTGGATTTGATTTTTTTAATTTTTCAATGGCATTTTTAGCCGTGGCATTTTTTTTACCCAAACCTTTTTGAGGAAGATCCAATAAAAGAACGTCAACACCAGCATTGGCAAGGTGAGCAGCAATGCCTGCCCCCATAACACCAGAACCTAAAACAGCAACAGATTTAATATCAGTCATTTTTAAACCCTTTCAAGGATAGTTGCGATACCTTGACCTCCACCAATACATTGTGTGGCCAAACCATATTTTTTACCTTCCCGTTGCAACAGAGCCGCAAGTTTACCAGTGATACGTGCTCCAGTGGCCCCAAGAGGGTGACCAATGGCAATGGCACCGCCATCAAGGTTAATTTTTGATTGATCTAGTTTTAGATCATGAATACAAGCAAGGGCCTGAGAAGAAAAAGCTTCATTCAATTCAATAATATCAATATCATCAATGCTGAGCCCCGCGCGTTCAAGGGCTTTTTGAGAGGCTTTAACGGGCCCAATTCCCATAATTTCAGGAGCGCAACCAGAAATTGCAAAAGATTTGATTTTTGCCATGACCGTTAACCCATGTTTTTCAGCATAGTCTTCGGAGCAAACCAATGTTGCAGCCGCGCCATCGGTAATGGGTGAGGCCGTTCCAGCCGTCACACTTCCCTTTTCATCAAAGGCGGGTTTGAGACCTGCAAGGCCTTCAACCGTTGAGTCTGGACGAATACAACCGTCTTCAGAAATTTCCACACCCCGTACTGTGACGGGGATAATTTCGTCTTTAAAACTCCCATTTTCACGGGCAGCAGCAGCTTTTTTCTGGCTCTCAACGGCGAATTTGTCTTGAGTTTCACGGCTAATTTTATAAAGATTGGCGAGGTTTTCAGCGGTATCTCCCATGGAAATATAAGCTTCTTCACGGCGTTCATATAAACTAGGATTTGGCATGGGGTTAAAGCCTCCCATAGGGACGCGGCTCATGGACTCAACCCCGGCACAAATAAACACATCTCCTGCACCACAGGCAATGGCTCCAGCTGCTGAATGAATAGCTTGCATAGACGAGCCACAAAAACGGTTCATGGTCACGCCACCAATACTATCGGGAAGTTCCGAATTCAATACAATAAGGCGTGCAAGGTTCAAGCCTTGTTCACCCTCTGGGAAGGCACACCCAAGCATCAAATCTTCGATATTTTCAGGACTTACACCAGTCTTTTTGATCAATCCTTTGATAGCCATTGCGGCCATATCATCCGCTCGTAATTTTTTCATATCACCCTTGTTTCCAAAGTGAAATGGTGTGCGCACATAACCTGCGATAACTGCTTGTTTCATAAGCGAAATCTCCCGAATTGTTTTTATTATTTATTCCATGTTAAGTGTGCGTCAAATTTGCGCCCAACGCACGTACTTTTTTGTTTTTAGGGGCTATTTTTTTGTTTCGCCAATTCTTCAGCAACCAATTCTTTCTTGGAAAGCTTGCCGATGATGGTTTTTGGAAGTTCTTCACGAAATTCAATCAACTTTGGCATTTCAATGGGAGAAAGTTTATCTTCAAGAAAGGTCAGTAATTCACCTTCAGTCAGATTTTTTCCAGCTTTTAATTTCAAAAATGCCTTTGGCGTTTCCCCACGTTTTTTATCAGGCACGCCAATAACTGTTGTCTCTTCAACACTTGGGTGAAGATAAATTGCCTCTTCAACCACACGAGGATAAACATTATAACCACTACAAATAATCAAATCTTTAATGCGATCCACTAGGAATGTATATCCATCATCATCCATATAGCCAACATCCCCTGTATGAAAAAGACCGTTCACAAGACAGGCGCCTGTTTCAGCAGGACGATTCCAATAGCCCTTCATGACTTGGGGGCCAGAAATACAAATCTCTCCTTTTTCACCAAGGGCTACTTCTTTTAGAGGATCTTCAAGGGACATAATTTTAATGGTCGTACCAGGAAAAGGCAACCCAATGGAAGATTTTTTATCAAGACCACCAACTACTGGATTTGCCGTCGCAGCAGGAGACGTTTCACTCAATCCATAAGCTTCGACAACACTACATCCAGTCAAAGATTCAAATTGACGTTTAACCTCAACGGGTAATGCGGCACCACCAGACAAACAAATTTTTACAGAAGAAAGGTCATACTTAGAAACATCAGGGTGATTAGCAATGAGATTATAAATAGTTGGAACCGCTGGGAACATCGAGATTTTATGCTTGGCAATCATTTTCATGGCATCTTCTGGATTAAAGCGCGGAAACATCATCACTATTTCTGCCCCCGTTTTCGTGGCCAAATTCATAACTGCCGTCATGGCAAAAACATGGAATAAAGGAAGGGCCGCCAACACTTTTTCCTGAGAATCTGTTTCATCGGAAGTAATCCACATACGAGCTTGGCTTGCATTGGCCGTCACATTAGCATGGGTTAACATTGCACCTTTTGGAAGTCCCGTTGTTCCACCAGTATATTGAATGAGTGCCACATCTTCTTGATGGTTAATGGATACAGCCTTAGGTTTTCCACTATTTTGAATCATGGACTTAAAAGTATGAACCCGCGCGTCAGACTTATGGATTTTCGCAATTTCCTTGGATTTTAAAAGGGGAAACAAGACATTTTTTGGAAAAGGGAGTTGTTCCTTTAAAGGACAAACAATGACTGATTTTAAACAAGTTTTGTCCAGCATAGAGTAAATTTTAGGATATAAGAGTTCAAGATCCAAAGTCACCATATGTTCGATATTTGAGTCATCTATTTGATGGGAAACCTCACGGGAAGCATACAAAGGGGAAAAATTTGCAACAGTTCCACCAATACGCACGATGGCATAGTAAAACATCACATACACAGGACAGTTTGGTAAAAACAGACCAACCCGTGTGCCTTTTTTAACCCCGATATCTTGCAAACCTTTCGCCACATGATCCACAAGATTTGAAATTTCGCCATAAGTGTATTTTTTACCTAAAAAATCAATAAAATGGCGGGAGGCATATTTATTAACAGCGGAGTCAAAAATATCATATAAAGCCGACGTAGGCACTTCTGCGTGCCAATCAACGCCCTTTGGATAAGATTTCAACCAAGGTTGATCTGGATTTTTGTTAATTTTTGTCGCATTTTTTTTTGATGAAGTTGTTTTCGTCGATGTTTCCGAAACCATGTTCAAAAATCCTATGGAAAATTAATTAATCTATCCCTAATTTATACAAAATAAAAAGGGTTCAGGCAAGACGCTTAACGTTTGGAAAAAAGTCGAAAAACGCCATCCACAGAAAGGGGACCCGAACCATAAGCAATCAAGGCTCCAAGCATTAAGAACCAAATGAGGTGCACGTTTATTTCAGGCATAACAAATTGAATAACACTGGTCATAAAAAAAAGACCCACAGCAGCAAACCGCCCCATGAAACCAACGGCAAGCAACACTGATAGGCCAAGCTCACCAGCTGTTCCCATCACCGCGGCTAATTCAACAGGAATACCAGGCAGTGGATGGATCTCCCTAAAAAGAAATAATGTGCTTTCCCAATCATCATTGAGATAATTTTCAAACTTTAAATGACCTGACTTAAAGAAAATTTGAGCCATATAAAGACGCAATCCCAAAACTGCAAGAGGGCCTAGAAAAAACTCTGCTTTACTCTGAAAAAACGACTTACATTTTTTAATTTGTTGAAGCACTTTAATTATTCCTTTCGTAATAGTCTAAGTTGAAATAAAAACTGTATGAATGACCCAAGAACCTCACTTTGACCTTGATCCACAAAAAACGACGTGAGCCCCTCAAGAGTTTTCGCCTCCTGCCCTGAATCAACACGCAAAAAAACAAGGGCTTCAAAATAAACAGAATCTACTGCTAAATATTGAGCTTTTAAATCCTGATCCCGATAATAAATCAGATGAGTTTCTTGGTCTATATCCCCAACTAAGTCCCCAGCACCCTTCTCTTTCAAGAAACTTAATAAAGATGGTAAGTTGAAGGGGGATTTTTGAATCATACAGGCGTCAATCAATGATAAACTTATTCTTCCATAGTCTTCTTTTTCAAGGAGAGCCTCTAAATCTTTCAACTCATAGAACTCTTGATCTTTGGCATAAAACACAGAATTCAAATACCATTCAGCAAGAGCCAAATCCCCCCAATAGGCATAATTATGGGTACGACCAAAATTATTAATAAAATCAGGAAATTCTTCCCCCCAAAAAAGCAAACTTGGCTGGGTGGGAAAATAGTCTTTCACATAAGTATGAGAGATTTTTCGAAAAAAATCTTTTCCTATGAGGGCTTTACATAAAGGATACGTTACCCCTAAAACGTTACTCAAAGATCCCAGAACATTATTATGGTAAATTTCCAAACGCTCTTGGGATTCCTCGGTGTCATAAGGAAGAAAGTTTTTACTAAATGTAATGGTGCCCTTTTTATCCAGGCAGGAACCCTGTTTCATCAATGCATAAAAATCTTTTTGATAAACCTCAACCATGACGCCTCTCTAAAAAAGATTGCTCTCTTTTTTTTATCACTTCCTTTGCTTTTTTAACCTCACCACAAAGAGCATCATAGCTTGGGCAGTTTGAATCCCATTCAATGAGCGTGGGTGCAAAACCTATTTTTCCAAGGGCATAAACATACAAATCCCACACTTCATCGCAAATATATTGATCGTGGGTATCAATTTTTAAGGTGCAGGTTTTTCCGTCATAATGCTGATGCCCAGCTAAATGATATTCCTGAACCAATCCTGGATTGATTTTATCAATATAAGAATAGGCGCAAAAATTGTGATTAAAACTTTGAACGTAAATATTATTAATATCTAAAAGAAGAGCACATCCCGATGCACTACATAACTCATTTAAAAAAGAAGGTTCATCATAGGTAGATGCTTTAAGTTGAAAATAACTGGAAGGATTTTCAACAAGCATCTGATCCCCGAGAGTAGTCTGTACCAAATCAATATTTCGTGAAATATAAGAAAGGGAGTCTTGATTATAAGGAATAGGCAAAAGATCATTCAGGTGCGCGTTACCACTGGAACTCCAGGAAACGTGATCGGAAAAAAGGTCTGGTTTAAAATCATTGGTGAGTGTTTTTAAAGCCTGTAAATGTTCTCGGTTGGGCAATTGAGTACTACCAAGTGACAAGCCTATACTATGAAAACTAAGGGGCATTTTATCTCTAACTTGCCGCAATATATGGCGATCAAAACCGCCGCCCCTATAATTTTCTGGATGAATCTCAAAAAAATTTGGCAGGGAGTCCGAGGAAGAATCCGAGCCTAAAGTTGCGATAATATCTTTATACAAAAAAGATCGAAGGCCAACACCCACTGCGGTTTTAGTGATAACCATCATGCAAAACCTTCAATCAATTTTTATTTTATTTTTCACCTGCTTTACGGGTTTTATCAGCATCTGATTCATGTGCTTCAAGTTTACCACCAACTATTTTCGCGCAAAGACCTTTTGGCATTGGAACCCATTCGGAACCATCGGCATCATGTTTGGATTGACCCTGGCATGAATGCTTTGAAGCCCCACCAGCACAACCATTTTTACCAGCCTTAACAACACCATAACATTTTTCAGTTTCTGCACTCACTGCCGTTGCACCCAATGTGGATACTGCCAATGCTAAAGCACCAGTTAGTAGTTTTTTATTGCTTGAAGTCATTTTGATTCTCCCTGTTTAAAATAAAGCCCTTTGAAAAAGGCAATATAGAAATTCTCTCATTTAATTTAAACAAAGTCCATAGGGATAAAAAAAGAGGGCCAAAGCCCTCCTAAAGTTTGAAACGTCCCTAAAAAAACAGGCGTATCAGTTATTTTCTTATTATTAAAATTTAAAGTTGGCCTGGAAACCAATGATATCAACAGTGTTTTTAAATTTACCAACAGTGCGATTACCAAGGCCTGCGTCACCACGGTCAATATTGGTGTCACGCACAAAAATATGCGTGTAGGATAAACCAACTTTTGTAAATTCAGATGGATTCCATTCAACACCAGCAGAAACCCACGTACGGTCATTACCAGGCAAACGGGCAGAACGGTGTTCTGTAATTGGCGTTTGATCATAGGCAACACCCATACGAAGAGCCCAAGCTTCGTTTAACTTGTATGTTCCCCCAAGTGCAAGAAACCAAGTATTAGACCAGTTTTGCTCTTCAGTTCTACCAACAGTATTTCCATTGGAGGCAAGTTTAACGGTTAATTTGTCATAGCGCGTCCATCGTGTCCATTTTGCTGTCGCTCCAACAGTTAACTTATCAGTAATATCATGGGTATAGTGAGCAGCAACGATTTCAGGTGTTGTCATAGCTGCTTTGATTGCCTGGTCACCAGCAACGATATTAAGAGCAGCAAAAGCACCAGGTACCCCCAATGTTCCTCCAGTCGCATTAAAATTACCAGATATATTGTGGCGCACATGACTTTGATAAGTCAAACCAAAATGACCATCTTTCCAAGGATTCACAAAAATCGCAACGTTCATACCAAAGCCCCAGTCTTTACCTGTTGCCTTAGTAAGAACATCCGTTGCAGGCGTACCAATTACTCGCGCTGCTTTTGATAGAGTTACATCAGCTTGTTGTGCTTGAACACCAACGGCAACGGCAACCATTTGATTGATTTTATAAGCAATGAAAGGGTTAATATTAATTGTTTTAAGGCTAGATTCAATGGCATCATAACGCACAACGGAGTCCGCTGCATATTTTGTAGAT
>JAJRPZ010000011.1 GCA_024280495.1 Alphaproteobacteria bacterium | reverse complement strand
TGCTATTTGAGTTTTTTCATACTCCACAGGTGATAGGTAATCATTGGCAGAATGCATTCTGATTCTATTATAATAAGTCTCAATATAATTGAATATCGCTTGTTTTGCCTCTTTTCTAGTTTTAAATTTCTCATGGTGGGTTAGCTCTGTTTTCAACGTATGAAAGAAACTCTCAGCAACAGCATTATCCCAGCAATTTCCTTTTCGGCTCATGCTCTGTTTAATGCCGTGAAGTTCCAATAATTCTCTATGACTATGGGAAACGTACTGACTGCCTCGATCCGTATGGGAAATAAGCCCCGTAGCTGGTTTACGTTTCCAGATTGCCATTAGAAGGGCATCATTATCCAGTGTTGTTTTAATCCCCTGATAATAGTAGTTTTAAGACATTTCTGAAAGTCCACATTAATTGAGGGAGATCCATATTTTTCGAACGACTATATTATTCATTTTTAGCCAGGGCGCGTTGGGTTTTAAGAAGAATATCATGGCCAAGGGGGGCCGCTATTTTTCCTCCAGCGCCCCCATGCTCCACCACAATAGCAACGGCATATTTAGGATTGTTAACAGGAGCATATCCTGAAAAGAGAGCGTGATCCCTATGCTTCCAAGGGCGCTGATCATTGCGAGTGATACCTCGTTTTCGTTCGGCCATGGTAATGCGTCGCACTTGGCAGGTTGCGGTCTTCCCTGCCATCTCAAAACCTTTTTCGCGAATACGGTTTTTGTAGGCAAGGCCTGAGGGCGTGTTAACGGTCATGGAAAGACCTTGTTTGATAAGGCGTAATGATTCTGGATTGAGATTTAAGCTCTCAAATTCTTTTTTCTTTCCAGGAATCAATGTTGGCGTGATAGCAAGGCCCTTGGGGTGGGCAAGACGCGCTGTCATCAGGGTTAACTGTAAAGGGGTGGTTAGAAGTGCTCCTTGGCCAATGCTCATATTCAGGGTGTCGCCTGTCATCCATTTACGTCCTCGTTGGCGACCCATCCAAGAATCATCAGGGATAAGGCCAGATTTTTCATGGGGAAGCTCAACACCCGTTCGTTGACCGAATCCCATTTGAAGAGACATGAGGCGGATGGCCTCAGGGCCAATAATTTCTGCAATTTCATAAAAATAAACATCGCAGGATTGGTAGAGAGCTTTGATGATGCTGACTTTACCGTGCCCCCCCCGTTTATGCCAACAGTGAAAACGGTGACGTCCTATATCAATATATCCCTTGCAATGGCAAGTGTGGCTATGGGAAACAAGACCTGATTCAAAGGCAGCAAGAGCCACCACCATTTTAAATAAAGAACCTGGGGGATAAAGGCCATGGAGAGCTTTATTGTGTAGGCAACCATAAGGATTGTGTAAAAGTTGTTTCCACTCTTTTGAGCGAATACCATTGGTGAAAAGATTGGCATCAAAACTGGGTGCAGAAACCATGGAAAGAATCTCTCCAGAATGAATATCCATGACGATGGCACTACCGCTTTGGATTTTAGAAAGGCGATGTTGCACATATGACTGAAGAGTTAAATCAATACTGAGTTGATGTTCATGACCAGAAATACTGGGGCGACTTTCCAGATTTTTCACAGTTTTTCCCCTGGCATTTACCTCAAGACGCTTGATTCCAACAGAGCCCCTAAGGGATGTGTCAAAAGTTTTTTCCACACCAGTTTTTCCCAATCGAAAATCCGAAAGGCGATAAATAGGACTGTTGTTTTTATCATCCTTTGCAGGGGTTTGCACATATCCAATAAGGTGAGCAGTTGCGTAACCATTGGGATAATGACGTGACCAACCTTGCTCTATGAAGCATCCTGGAAAATCGCATAATATCATTTCAAGACGGCAAACATCTTTCCATGGGATACCTTCACTTATAGATGATGGCATGAATTTTGGTTTAAAACGGATACGTTTGATGATCTCTTCCATATCTTCCAAGTCAATAGGGTAAAAAACAGAAAGGGCTTTGATCGTATCCTTAATAGAAACACATTGATCAGGAGTGATCATAAGACGGTACGTCTGCTGATTGTCTGCAAGAAGAAGGTTATTGCGGTCATAAATAAGACCGCGTTTTGGCATATCGAATTTTACTCTGATTCGGTTTTCATCGGAAAGGGCTTTATAAGTTGATTGCCTAGAACTTCCAAGATAAGCAAGGCGCCCCATAAGTGACGCACCAAGAATAATTTGAACACCACCAATAAAGAGCGCGCGCCTGGTGAAAGTACTTCCATCGGAATGAGGGGGAGATTCTTTTTTAGAACGTTTGTTTTTGAATGAAAACATAGTGATTATCCTCAGGGCCTTTTTGGCACAAGGCGCATTGCTGGAGAAAGGAGATATCTGAAAACTCCCAAGAAAAGAGGGAAAGAAAAAATCGTCAAAAAGAAACTAAAATACATATTTTTATTCATAAAATAGTCCGAGAAAACTGTCATAACCACAAAATATAAAAGAGTTGAGAAAAAAAAGAGTCCCCAGCGGCTAAGGAAAGTGTGTTGCTTGGAAAAATTTTCAAGGGTGCGGATGCTTATTAATGTTAAAACCATGAATACTGCATGAATTCCAGAGGAAAACATTAATATATGATCCATCCACAATCCAACGAAAATGAGGGGAAATAAAATGACTTTTGGAAAATAAATAAGAGCTGTCATGGTGCAAGGTAAAACAAGAGGAAGCCATAAATCTTGAGGTAATAGAGGGATATTCACAATGGAAAAAGCGCCACATAAAAAAATAATCAGAAAAACATAAAAATGACTAAAAAAAATATTAGATGCAGATATGGTGATTTTTAGAGCATTATTTGGAGAACTAGAAAGGCTACTTATTCTCATGGATTTTCCTTTACACCATGGCGGATTTGAACATATGTTGCTTCTTTTGGATTTACGGAAGCTTTAATGTAAACGGTTTCATTTTCTAAATAACTGACATGTCCAATCATGAGACCTCTCGCAAGATAGCCATCGACACCAGAGGTAAAAACTGCTTCTCCTTGAATAAAACTTTCGGGTTTATTGGTGAAATCAAGTTTGAGGTTGCCGTATTCGTCTCCCGTTAGAATACCTTCGCCATTTGATTTTTCACTAATAACAGGAATGCGCGAATTTGGGTTAGTGATGAGAAGAACACGAGAAGTTTGTCCTCCAATATGATCAACTTGTCCAACCAGCGCGCCCTTAAAAAGGACAGGATCAAATCTCTGTAAATTTTGTTGATGACCAGCATGTAAAAAAAGCATGGATTTTTCAAGTCCAGAGTGCTGACCAAAACATGGCACGGTCATATTATGGGTTGCTTCATGGGGAGAGAGAGTGTTTTGAAGGGAGAGAAGGTTGCGTAATTCTTTATTTTCAAATACTTGAGCCTTGAGGCTGTTTTTGGTCTTTTTGAGATCCGCGAGGGCGCGCTCCAATAGAAAAGCATCTTGAGAAAGGCGCCTATGGCGATTGAGGTGTTTTTTGTAATGAAAAAGTATTTTCGAAGGAGACTCTATTGTAGCCAAAGCCAAAACAGAAGCATCGTTCAAGAGATCACTTACATGGGATTTGATATCTGTTTTAGGAAGGAAAAAAACATAAATAAGAACACTACAAACCGCAATTAAAACTTGTTTACCTCTGTTTTTCGGAGAAACAAAAATATGCTTTAGTGTACGTTTGGGTGTTTTTAAAACTTTTTTGCGTGTGAGGAGCATTTATCTCTCTTGGTCACTTGAAAGCTTTTGTTTTTATCCAGGGCTTCTACCCTTAAAACATTCTAATCAAAACATCTTTCAATGCTTTGATTTGTTCAAGGGCTTGTCCTGTCCCAAGGGCAACACAAGACAAAGGATCGTCTGCAATGGAAACAGGAAGGCCCGTTGCTTCGCGTAATACATGGTCAAGATTATTCAATAATGATCCGCCGCCAGTCATGACTATACCTTTTTCAACAATATCTGCTGCTAGCTCAGGTGGTGTGTTTTCAAGGGTAATACGTACGGCATCAACGATACCCATAACAGGTTCATGGAGACTTTCCGCAATTTGATTTTCATCAATAATAATTTCTTTTGGAATACCATTTACAAGATCACGACCTTTGATAGCCATGGTTTTTCCAACACCTTTTTCAGGCTTAATGGCAGATCCAATGGCTTTCTTTATGCGTTCGGACATACCTTCTCCTACGAGCAGGTTATGATGTCGGCGAATATAGGCAATAATTGCTTCATCCATAGTGTCACCACCAATACGAACTGATCTAGCATGCACGATACCACCAAGGGAGATAACAGCAACTTCCGTTGTTCCACCACCTATATCCACAACCATAGAACCGCAAGGTTCGGTGACTGGAAGTCCTGCTCCAATGGCAGCTGCCATAGGTTCTTCGATTAGAAAAACACGACGTGCTCCTGCACTTTCAGCTGATTCTTGAATGGCGCGCTTTTCAACGGCGGTAGACCCCGAAGGAACGCAGATCATAACTTGGGGACTTATAAAATTACGGCGTTTATGAACTTTTTGAATAAAGTATTTAATCATATCTTCTGCAACATCAAAATCTGCAATAACGCCCTCGCGCAAAGGGCGAATAGCTTGGATATTACCAGGAGTACGCCCTACCATGAGTTTCGCTTCATTGCCAACGGCCAAAACACGACGTTTATTATTTTTACCAGTAGTAATGGCAACAACCGAAGGTTCATTGAGGACAATTCCTTGGTTTTGTGCATAGACAAGGGTGTTTGCAGTGCCAAGGTCAATGGCGACGTTCGATGAAAAATGAGAAATGATTTTTTTGAGCATGACAGATCGAACCTTAACATTAAAATGTAACTATAAGTAATACAGTTCTATTTCTACGATACTTCCCTTGGCACGTCCATCAAAATCTTGTTTCTTCTGTGTTTCTATTTTGAATTTCTAGTTAATTTTATGTTGCGATAATAGATCTTTTTTTATGGAGTTATTCATTTCTCCACCATTTAACATATAACATATCCAATATTAAACGAATGATTAATGTCAAATTTATATCTAATTTGATATTAATAAAATTGACTCATTGTCAAGAATTAGAATATAAAAAGTAAAGAAAATTATATAGGAAAAAACATGAAAAATACTTTTTTTATCTTCTTAGCAACCATTAGCTTGGCTAGTGCAAGTCCAATCCGTGATTATGATTATATTCTAGAATCCGATGAAAGTAGAGGTTCTTGTAATTTTCATGGTGATATTACTGGAAGTAATGCCCAAGAAATTTCAGAATCAGATTCCAACCAGGAAGAAAAATCAAATGGTACGTGGAGGCCAGGTCGCCCTTTAGGTCCAAAGGATGCCGCAGCCCTCGAGAAAGCCTACGACATGGCTGAAAAAAATCCAGAAAAGTATAAAGTTGAGAAAGATGGACCTTATAGCTCTTGCTTATGGACTTATAGAACTAAAAGTTTTCCAAAATCTAATTCCAACCAGACAAAAAAGCGTAAGCGTACAATTGGAAAACTTCCAGAATCTGATTTAAACCCAGTGATAAAGCATAGGCGTATAACTAAAGAAAACCCAAAACCTGATTTCAGCCAAATGGGAAATCGTAGGCGTATGTGGAAGCCAGGTCGCCCCTTAGTCAAAGGAAGGGATGACGCAGCTATCAGAGAGGCCCGCCGCCTAACTATAAACTCAAAATTTTATAAAATTAAAGACGATGGCCCTAATAGCGTTAGTTTATGGACCTTTAAATAAGCATATAAACTATTTTTAGGTTTATACTTGCAGTGCACCGCGTTTACAACGCGCATTATATTTAGCACCTCGTGTAAACCTAAAAAACAATCAAATAAACGTACGAATAAAGGCACTTGTCAAATAAAAGTTTTAGAGCCCTCCTGCATTCGAAATTGCCCTCCTTTGATAATTGGATTCTAAAAATACGTTCAGTTCAGTTTGAATTTTATCGGAAATATTAAAAATAATTCGCGTTTTATTTCCTGATGTTTTCTGAACGTCTCCAGTAATATTAATATTTTCCATTCCAGGAATTTTAACACTCACTACTGATCCATTACGTAAATTTTCAGCATCCAAGAGAGCAATGCCTTTTGCGGAAATATCAATAACCTTATAAGATCCATCACTATCGGACCCTGAAATTTGCACGGATAAGTCATTGGTGCTATAACGCTCAAAATCACGGCGATCTCCCGCATAAGATTCGCGTAAAACACGGATTAGAGTCTCTTGCATATTTTTCGCTTGCCCAACCATAATGGTCACACTGTTCGTTACCTTTTCTGCTTTTAGAAGGTTGTCCTCAACTCCCTCAGAGACCGACTTGACGTTCTGAACAACCCCCCGATTTCCTTCGGCAACTTGTTGCGTATTTACACTGATTTCATTGGTTGCCAAATCTTGTTGACTTACGGCTTCTGCAATGGTGGATGAAATATTATCAATATCTTGAATGGTGGATGAAATTTCCTTAATAGCAATCACTGTTTCGTCCGTTGCGGTCTGGATCTCTGAAATCTGGGCAGTGATTTCATCGGCCGCTGTCATGGTTTGGTTCGCTAAATTTTTAACTTCTGCTGCCACCACAGAAAATCCCTTTCCTGCTTCACCAGCTCTTGCAGCTTCAATTGTGGCATTCAAAGCTAAAAGATTTGTTTGTTCAGCAATATCTAGAATCAATTGTGTTATTTTTCCAACCTTCGTGGCTGCCGATGAAAGTCTTTCAAC
>JAJRPZ010000010.1 GCA_024280495.1 Alphaproteobacteria bacterium | reverse complement strand
GTAATTTAGCAGAACAGTTAATCTCTATCTCCCATGAAATGGATGTTTCTATGATGGTTATGGGAGGGTTTTCCCATACTGCCATCCGCGAAGCTCTTTTTGGATCCTCAACAAAAACCATTATGAAAAAATGTGATTTTCCATTGTTTTTGCATCACTAAAGTAAAAAAAGGAATCTTTAATATCTCTACTATTAAAAATTATTTGATTGAAAAAGGCGAAGTTCAAGAAGGATCTCATTGTGGTCAAGGCCCCATGACACTTTATGAAATTTGGGAAAAATCCGATTTTAAAAGTAAAGTTGATTTTATTGATCGAATGGTTGTCCCTCCTCAATCAAGCATTGGATTGCACTAGCACGGTGATAATGAAGAAATGTACATTATCTTGGACGGTCAGGGTGTGATGACTTTAGATAGTAAAACTGTTGATGTTAAAAAGGGCGATATGATCCTCAATTCGCCTTACGAGTCTCATGGCCTTAAAAATGAATCTGCATCAGATTTGGATGTCCTGGTAATTCAAATTTCGATATAGTGATTCCAAAAGACACCCCCGACGTCATCATCATCATCTCTCCCTCGTTCCTTATAGGCTGAAACATTTTTGAAATCACTAAGGACGCTTTTTTTACTTATTTTTTTCTTCTTTCACACGTTCTTTTTCATTTTTAAGATCAGTTTTGTAATGAGAGTCAGATAAAAAGATTTTTTCCTCACTTGGCATGTTGAGAACACGAACGATGTCTGAATCAAACTCTCTTTTATAAAGAATCCAAACAATGCACGTCGTGGCGATAATAAAAAACCAAGGATTTAAAAGCCAAGCAATACCTCCAAGGGCAAAATAATAGGTCCGAAGTCCTCTATTCATGTGTTTTGCAGCCATGGTGAGAACCATTGCAGCGCGCCTTGATGCAGGAATATAATCGTCCATATTGTCCTTTTGAAGAGGCATGGCACCAATCAAAATAGTGGCGTAGTTCAATTGTCTTAAAGCCCATGTGTATTTAAAATAAGCATAAACAAAGAGAATCACCATTAGTCCTAGCTTTGTATACCAAATGGCGAGAGTGGGTTGGCTAGCAAAGGGAAGTTCTCGAATGACAGTGAGGGCCGCATCCGATGACCCTACGATGGCAAGTATACCAGCAATAATCAAGATAGAGGTTGAAGCAAAAAAAGAAATGCTTTGATGAAGTGAACTTACAATATTTACATCCACCACTCGGTTTTCCCGTGTTAGGACATTGGTCATCCATTGAATACGGTAAAGGTACATGCGAGCACTGAGCCCCCTTGAACTCGTGATGAAATTATCAACAATAACGCTATATCCGATCCAACAGACTAAAAACCACCCAAGGGCAAATAGATCCGTCGTGGAAGAGCGAATGAAATCAAGGGTATCGATAATGAGAAAATCTATATCCATAATAATAGCGTACTTTTTCTTTAAGTATTGCCTGAAAACCTTAAAAAAGTCTAAGCATCATTGATGAAATGTCAAAAAAAAAGCTTTTAAAAGATCCTCCTTGGATGATTCATTGAAATCGGGTATACCTACACTATAATTATACAAATTAGGTAATATAAAAGTATGGCAAAAGAAGATTTAATTGAGTTTCAAGGTGTTGTTGTGGAAATTCTTCCGAATGCGATGTTCCGTGTTGAGTTGGAAAATGGTCATATTATTTTGGCACAAGTTTCAGGACGCATGCGTAAAAATAGAATTCGTGTTCTTTTGAATGATACCGTTACCGTTGAGATGACACCTTATGACCTGACAAAGGGTCGTATTACCTTTCGTGCAAAATAGACAGGAATTACCGTCCTGATGTCCGATACACTTTATATTCGTTCTTATAAAGACTCTCCCTTAACTTGTGTAGCCGTGACCCAAGATGGCTTTTTATTAGACCTCATTATTGATGAGGGAGGTCCTTATGTGGGGACCATCCTTTTTGGCCGTGTTGTTGCAAAGAGAAAAGATCTTTATTGGGTTGATATTGGTCTTGACAAACCAGCGGTGATGCAACACCGTCACGCTGATTATGAGCAAGGGCAGGGGGTGTTGGTTCAAATTAAAAAAACAGCCCTTCAAGAACGCTATTCTTCAAAACCAGCGGAAGTAAGCGATGCCCTTATGCTATCTTCTAAAGGAATGACCTATATGCCCTATAAAAAGGGTGTGCACGCTGTTTCCAAAATCAAAGATAAGAATTGGCGCCGAGATATGCTCGAGTCTTTTCGAAATATTATGCCTGAATCCGAAGGTCTTATGATTCGTGAGTCTTCTTATGGTCGAAGTTTTGAGGCTCTTTCAGGGGATCTGGACGGGTTGAAAACACGATTTAAAGCTCTTCAAGAAAAATCCATCGAAGGATTAAAACCAGGTTTAGTTATTGAATCTCCATTGCCATTATGGCTCGAAACCTGTGTTGAATCTCTAACTGATTCCACGGAGACGAAACTTATTACTGATGACTCAAATGTTGTTGTAACGGTAAAAACACAGGGATTTTCGTCAGAACAAATCGAGTTTGATCTTAAGCCAGCATGGCAGGGTCAATTTGATTGCTGGATGACAGAAACACAAGAAGATGTCGTGCCAATTCCTGGTGGTGGACATTTGATCATTGAAGAAGGGCACGCATTAACGGCCATTGATGTGAATACAAGTGCTGCAAGTGTTCAAGGTATGGGGGTTCGTATTGCCAGTGATCAAGGATTGTTTGATTTTGCAAATACGGCCTTAAATGAAGCCTTACGGCAGGTTTTTTTGCGTCGTATTGGAGGCATAATTCTCTTGGATTTACCACGTTTGACCAATCCTAAACATCAACGAGCCCTTGAAAAAAATGTGAAATCCTATGAAGATTCATACTTACAAGTTTTGGGTCCGACGAAATCAGGGTTATTTGAATTTACCAAACGCAAAGATGGAAATTCTATTAAATCAACTCTGATGAAATACAAGCTATAGGGATAATATGGAAGAGAGAAAACTCCTTGAAAAAGAACTGAAAACAAATTGTCCTCTTTGCGAAAAAAAAGGGTTACGGGCATTTAGGCCCTTTTGCTCTAAACGTTGCAAGAATATTGATCTCGGGCATTGGTTTACTGGAAGATACTCTATTCCTGGCCATGACGGTGAGGACTCATCATCGATTTAATTAGGTTGACTTAAAACAATTATTTTATGAAAGGGGTTTCCCTAAAAGTACAATGGAAATCATGAGGGTAAGCAGAGCTGCAAAAAGAATAACTTTCTTCATATTTTTTTGTTCATATGCAAGGTACGTGGCAATGAAGGCTTGAAAGCCATAATAAAGTGCAAAAGCTTTTGAGGCTATAACAGTGATTTCAAAAACATTTGTTGCCCATACAAGTATTAAAGCAGCGGTGACGGTCATGAGGGTAGCCATTTTAATGGAAATGAATTTTGATGTGGCTTCTGAAATAAGGCCACTGCTACCAATGGTGTCGGCAATGGCTGCGCTGAACTGACTCATAATCGCTGCAATAATAAGAAGCGGTGGTAAAATAGGGGCAACTTTCCGACATAGTTCAATAACAACTGTTTCATTAATTGTGCCGATATCATTAAAAAGAATCATGGCTGAGGCAACAAAAGTGACGTAGACAAATCCTGAAATAAGTTGGGCATACTTCATGGTTTTTATACGCATCTTTTTTGAATATAAATCCCCCATATATCGTGACGTTTCAAATCCTTGTACAATAATTAAAATGCCAAGAAGATATCTAAAAGATTCCCACGGGGTGAAATTTGTGTGCTCAAGTATTTTCCATTTTCCTTGTTGAAATTCAGAAATGTTAAAACCATAGAACCCAATAATAAGCGCACTAATAATAATGAGCTTGATATTGACCGCGTATTTTTCAAGAATTTCAAGAATGCTGAGTCCTTTTAGCCATCCCATACCTCCGATAAAACAGAGCACTATCGTGGTGAGGGTGTTCTCATACATATGGTTATTTATATTGAAGGCTTGGAAAAAAAAGACAGCAAGAAGTTTGAGGTAAAAGGCAACGGATATCATATAGGCGATACCAAGGGTAGGGTGGGAAATTTTCTCTATGGTACCCAGTGTTTTCAACTCTTTTCCGTGTTCTAAAAGAGGTTCTAATATATTGATATTAAAACGCATAATACTCCCCAGACCATAGGCTATGACTGTAATGACGAGCATAGCTAAGGGGGCCCAGCTTCCTGTCGTTATAACAACAAGGGGGGCAGAGATTAAAAAACCACTTCCAATGATGGAGGCAAGGGGAGTGACTGTCGCCTGCCATGTTTTCGAGGTCCTAAATTTTTTTAGAAAAAAGAAAGGTATTATAAAAAGTATTGAACTTACGACAATAATATTGCCTAAAAAAGGAGACATGTTTGGTTACCCTTCTTGAGAAACGGGATGAAGAATCCAGTCCTTTGCAACATCAGATGAGCAATTCTGAAAAGTATGTATCTTCGTTTTTAAAAAAGGTTTCATTATAAGGGGAAGGTATGTTTGCCAAATATTATAAGTCATAAAAGCAATTTTTTTGACATTACGATGATGGTGTTGGATAAATTGAATATGTTTTATAAAGTCATGAAAAGAATGCCATCCCTTGAAATTTTGAAGGTCAATTAGTAAGGATGTGTGGCCTTTATGTTCTATAAAACAATCAATATGCTTTGATAGTTCATTGAACATATTTTCTTTAATGGGGGTTGAGGGATGAATTTCAATGTAGTTTGTTTCGTGGGTAATAATTTTCATGATGATGATCCCTGTTCATTTTAAAGCGAATGATTCTTACGCTTATACCTTTGCTTATACCTTATTGTTGATTTTAACGAACAAGCTATACTATTATATCATGTGAACACCGCCTATTTGAATCATTTCTTAAGTTTTTCCACATTTCCCCATTGCCAATACCTTTAAAAAGCGCTATTAAAAAAACATCATAATTTTGTGTCCAATTTTAATGCGGGCGTGGTGAAATTGGTAGACACGCCAGATTTAGGTTCTGGTGTCGCAAGACGTGGGGGTTCAAGTCCCTCCGCCCGCACCACTTATTAGATATATTCCCCATGAGATATATCAGGTACACTATATCAACGACATCCAATGCATTCAAAGGATCCTTTTTCTAATGGAAATCAAAAAAGATACAATAAACGGTTTGAAACATACTTATCAAGTGGCTGTTGCCCCTGAGCTTATCGAAATGCGTGTTAAGACACGTATTTTAGAAACTGGTAAAAATGCTAAAATTCCTGGTTTTCGTCCTGGTAAAGTCCCTTTTCAAATTCTACAAAAGCGTTATGAGGGCACCGTTCGTCCTGAAGTTATCCGTTTAGTCATTGATGCAACCTATCGCCAAATTCTAGCGGATAAAAAATTGCGTTCCGTTGGTCAACCTCAAATTACCGTTGATTCTTATGAAGAAAATCAAGAATTAGTCTGCACATACGAATTTGAAGTCCTTCCTGAAATTAATGATGTTGATATCAAGAAAAAAGTCAAAATTGAAAAACTTAAGGCAGCAGTTGATAAAAAATCAATTGATGAGACTATTGCCCGTGTCGTTAACGTAAATAAAACAACCAAAGCTTTGATAAAAGAACGTGCTGCTAAAAAAGGTGATGTTGTTTTTGTTGATTTCGAAGGTCGCACAAAAAAAGGCCCAATCTCTGGTGGGTCTGGCAAAAATGTCCAGTTGGAGATAGGCTCTGGGTATTTTATTCCAGGTTTTGAAGACCAAATTGTCGGCATGAAAAAAGGTCAAGATAAAAAAATCGACGTTAAGTTCCCAGATGATTATTCTTCATCTGATTTGGCTGGTTTGGATGCAACATTTGACTGCACTCTTCAAGATATTCATGAATCTATCACTCCTGAAATTAATGATGAATTTTGCGAAAAAGTTGGTTTTAAAAATCGTGAAGATTTTGAAAAAGCGGTTGAAGAACAACTTCAAGTTGAAAATGATAAAATGTCATTTATGATTTCAAAACGTGATGTTTTGGATGCCCTTGAAGATGAAAAATTCGATTTACCAACAACTTTGGTTGAAAGTGAATTAACAGAAATCATGCCAAAAGAGGCAGCATCATCGAAAAAAGATGATAAAGATTCAGAGACAAATAAGAAAAAAACTAAAAAAGAGCAAGAAGAAGAAGATAATATGCGTGTTATTGCAGAGCGTCGCGTGCGTTTGGGTCTTTTGCTTGCCGATATTGGTAATAAAAACAAAATCGAAGTGACAAATAAAGAACTTCATAAGGCTATGATAGAGCAAGCAAGTCGTTACCCTGGTGAAGAACAAAAAGTCATGGATTATTTTGCAAAGAACACTGACGCTCAACAAACTTTAAGGGCGCCAATTTTTGAAGACAAAGTTATTAAGCTCATCATTGAGCAAGCCACTGTGACAGAAAAAGAAGTTTCACAAGCAGACCTTGAAAAAGCCGTTAAGAAAATAACTGAGGCAGAAGCTTAAGTTATTTCATAATTTATGAAGAGGGGAGGGTCGTTTGACCCTCCTTTTTTATGGGAAAAAATGGTTTTAGGAAAAAATGCATTAGCCTTTGGCGAGCCTTAATTATTATAGTATGATGACACATATATAAATAATAGGAGTGCCCCATGGCAAGAGATTCTTTAGACGTTTATCAAAATACCTTGGTTCCAATGGTTGTGGAACAAACAGCCCGCGGGGAAAGATCCTATGATATTTTTTCACGTTTATTAAAAGAACGCATCATTTTTGTGACCGGTGAAGTCAATGACACCATGTCCACTCTTGTATGCGCGCAATTGCTTTTCCTCGAAGCAGAAAATCCAAATAAAGATATCTACATGTACATTAACTCTCCAGGTGGTGTCGTGTCTTCTGGTTTTGCCATGTATGACACCATGCAATATATCCGCCCTGATGTTGCAACCCTTTGTATTGGTCAAGCAGCCTCCATGGGGGCAACTTTATTATTGGCAGGCCAAAAGGGAAAACGTTATTCTTTGCCAAATTCACGAATTATGATTCACCAACCATTGGGTGGATTCCGTGGTCAAGCAACGGATATTGAAATCCATGCCAGAGAAATTGTAACTTTGAAAAAGAAGTTGATTCAAGTTTATTCAGATCACACGGGGCAAACCATTAAAACCCTTGGAGATGCCATGGAGCGTGATAATTTTTTGAATGCCGAAGAAGCCAAAAAATTTGGTATTGTTGATGAAGTTGTCACCAAGGCACCGACTCCAGTTGCTGCTTAGTTTCTTGTTAAAGTAGTCATTAATTATAAAAGCCTCGCGTGATGTGGGGCTTTATGTTGAAACAAAGCGGCAAAGTCTAAGGTGTTTTTAAAAATTCTTTATTGCAGTTCTCTATTTCTGCTCTCGGGTTTTTTTCTGAGATTTGCGTTGTAAAAGGTTAGCGCGCAAAGCTTTTGCTCGATCATCCAGTCGTTTTTTCTCAATGGTCGCTTGCTTTTTCAGAGCTTCAAGTTTGCGTTTTTTTTTCATGGCTTCGTACTCTTTCGGGGTCAATTTATGGTTAGGATTTTGAAGGGGAAGTTGAGAGGGATCTTTTTTTTGAGAGATTAATTTATCAATTACTTTTTCGTTACCCATTTTTTCGTTACCCATCTTTTTTGTTCCCTTTTTGAAAAGATCCTTGATCCAAGGGAAAATTTATCCTATAAAAATGGTGTATCTTATTTTTGGATACTTTGTCAATGCCGCAGTAGCTCAGGGGTAGAGCGCACCCTTGGTAAGGGTGAGGTCGGAAGTTCGATTCTTCTCTGCGGCACCACTTATCTAAAACTTGACTATAAACTCTTCCATAAATAAATATTTTTCATTTTTTTCTATACGATTTTGAATTCCTCTAATACACTGAAATTATAGGTAATTGAATTTTTATATAATGTGATGCGATTAACAGGGCCTGTTTGAATAGGTAGAATGCAAAGCAATAAAAAATATATAAAGATAAAACCCTATAAAATAGATTTAAACAGGGAGATCATTATATGTCTGTTACTGACTTTGCAAAAACAACAGGAAAGAAATGTCAACGTAATGTCCAGAGTTCAGGTGAGCCTTTTACGGATGCTCAAATTAAAGCCGTTTGGGAAAAATCACAGAAAATTTTTGAATCTCATCCATTGCTCCATTTGCTAAGCAAAACCGTTTCATCAAAGATCAAGTCAGGATCCTATATTCTTGATTCTTATGGTCATATGGTTTCCTTCGATAAATTTGGTGAGGCTTCTGACTATGGTTGGGAGATTGATCATATTTGTCCCATTAACAGTAAAAAATCATCATCTAAAAATGATGATATTGAAAATTTGCGTGTTTTGCATTGGCAATCCAATGAAAAAAAAGGCCAATTGGATGCTCGTATTTATGAATTGGAATATGAATACATTATCCTTAATAAAGCGTCGTAATTTTCCAAATGACTGAGGTTGAATTTTTTAACGGATCTCAATCAATTGGTGTGATAAATGGGAAATGTCACTTCGGTGGTGGGTGGTTATAAGAAAAGAGATCCCTTTTTCGCATTGGCGGTGGATTTCATCAATAACGAGAGGACGTGTTTTTTCATCAAGGCCAGACATGATTTCATCAGCGATTTTTAAGGGGCGGTTAAAGCAGAAAAAATGCAATAACCCCAGCTTTTGAATCATGCCTTTAGAATATTTCCTGAGGGGCATAGAAAGAATCGGAGCAGATAAATTCAATTTCTCTTGGAGAAATGCCATAACTTTAAGGTTATATTCTTTTTTAAAGAGATTAATGAAATCTTTTCCAGTAATAGCGGGTGATATTTGAAAAATTTCAGGTAAATAGGCACAGAGTTTATGGGGGGGATGGAGTCTTATGATTTCTCCCTTATAATGATGGTGCAAGGTCATGATGTCTTTTAATAAAGTGGATTTTCCAACGCCATTAAGTCCCAAAATGACATGGCATTCACCTGGATTAATGTTTATATCAGGTATATCAATAAGATGTTTTTTTCCTTGAATTAAAACTAGAGACTTTGTCTGAAGTAGAAAATTATTATCTGCTTTCTTAATGAATTTTTCGACCATAGGGATCATATCTTTCAGTATTTTTCAAGAGGATATCATATATTTCATTTTTTGACGTCCAGTTCACATAAAGGCCTTCTGGTGTCACTTTTTTTATATGTAAATTTTTAGGTAAATTACCAGTTGTCGCGGTGATTTTATTGCCATTAACCCAGGCACTCCATTTATTTTCATTGATATAGAAGAACCCCGTGCATTGAAGACAGGCTCCTGATTTTAATAAACGATCATGGCGTTCTTTCAAAATAGTTTGAGAATTTTTTTTTGTAAAAAAAAGATTTTCAGGAGTGTTTATGTTTTTCAGTGTGTTTGTTTGTTTCGCTATTTCTTCAACTTTTGGAGCCATATAACTTTTAAGATTAACCGTTGAGGTAATGATGTTTTTGTGGCGCTGAAGGCTGATCTCTTGAATGGCAATATATCCTTGATGATTTTTATTAATTTCCTTTAGAAAATCTGTAATGTCCGTATCAAGTTCAGCTTCTAAAGTGCAAATATAAGTCTTGTAAGGTCTAGCTGGTTTGTTTTTTTCTTCCACAAGAGATATAAGACGCACATGGTGTTTTTCCAAAGAAAAATTCAAGGTATTTCGCACTTGGTTTTTTTCTTTTTTCCCCCGTTTATTTTTATTAAAGGGGACGCTTAGAGGGGTGCCAAGGGGTGAATCTAAAAAGGGTTGAATGACATCTTGGTTCATGAGGGCATTGAGTGTTTCTTGGATAAGTTGAGATTTTTCACGGTTTTCATCTATTTTTGCATACAATAATTCAAAGCCATAAAAAACCGTTATGGCGATAAAAAACATACTCAAATTGAGGTAGATGAGTTTTATATATTTGTTCATGGGGGGCATTAACCTTGTTTTTCATTGTGGTTTTGAGGCGCGCTCGTGTTGGGAATTTGACATGAAAAACAGACGCTTTTGTCCAGGGGGTATTCCACAGTCGCTGTCCCACCGAGATTTTTTTCTAAGTTCTTTATTTTCGTTGCTATTTCCATATCTATTGTCTTTTTGAAGGTTAATGAAAGGGTACTTCCTATGGTGGAGCCTTGTTGTTTCCAGGAAATCTTCTGAAGATTTTTTGTGGGGGGCAATTTTTTTAAAATCTTTAAAGGCAAGGTATTGTTTTGAACACGAAAGGCAAGGAAATCAATATTAACGGGTTGATCAGAAGGTCTGGCCGCTGATAATTTTTTCTGGAGGTTTCCGTGATGTCGTTCAAGGTTATTGAGGGTTAAATAAGATTCCAGTAATTGCCAGCTTTCCTGGGTGAAAAAAACTGCAAAAGTAATGAGGCTTGCTTTGAATATGCGTTTCAAATGAATCCTATTCAGGAAAAATATTTTCTTAAGCCAAGGAACAAAGGTTTTTTTAAGACTTATATCAAGGTGTTTCTTTGACTGGATTCTTTGTGAGACTGTATTGGTTTTAAGGTAGGTGATTCGTTGAGAAAAATCAGGTCCTTTATGAAAAGGCACTTCATTTTTATGGCGCTTTATATCATTGGATTTAAGGCCAAAAGTGCGCTCTGCATAAGAGATGTTTTCTTGGTACATCTTTTCCACGTCTTTATCAGCATTTTTTGAAAAACGTGACAAAATAACAGCACCATGGTTATGGAGAGTGTGACGCATAAGATTTCTAGAAGAAGGTGTTTCTGTGTAAGTGTGAGAAAATGTTCCCGTTTCTAGCACATCAAAGAATGCAGAAAAAGTAATGAGTTCAATGCTCAAATCCAAGTGGCGCAATTGCTTAATCCAACGAAAGAGAGACGTGTTTTTTTTAACAGTTGCAGTGGTTAGGGACGCAGGTTTTGAAGCCGTTCCTCGTGCGAATAAAACGCTTTGATAATCTTCTTTTGAGCATGCTTGTTGTTTTCGAATTTTTAAAAGTTCTTTTTGCTCAATCCAATTCAACGAGGGGAGGGGTTCTGATTGAAAATCCGTATCGGCACTATCAATAATAACCGTAAGGGGATGTTTTATTGGGATAAGCAAGAGGTCTTTTGACTCTTTCAAAAAAAGGTCAAGTTCTGATGATATGAAACGGGCACCTTGATCTTCAATGATGAGGAAGGAGATAAAAGTACCTTTGTGATTTTTACTCATATGTCCATACCTCCAATATGGCTATAAAGGGGCAAAATAATACTCCAAATAATAAATAAAAGAATACTGCCCACAAGAAGCATAAGAGTTGGTGATATTTTTGAAATAACTTGTTTAAGGGTCGTTTCTAACCTGTTTTCTAGGAGGAGGCTTATGTGGGAAAATGCCTTATCAAGCTGACTTGATTCTTCACCTGTTTTTAAAATATCCAAAAGAAAACCCTTAAATTGGAGGTTTTTTTCAAGGCTACGGCTCAGGCTTATGCCTGATTGGATATCATTTTTGATGGGTAGGAAAAGAAGCTGGGTTATTTTGGGAGAGAGACTTTCAGTTGCAAAAGAAAGGCTTTCTAGAAGAGGTGTTTTATTTTGTTTTCTCAAGAGAGCAAGGGGTTTGAAGAACTGCAAATAGGCTCTCTGCTTTAAAAGAGGCCCAAACAGAGGCCACTTGAATAAGCTCTTTGCAATGATATGGGCGATGTTTTTATTGAAGCCGCCCTTTGTTTTGGTGGTGGGGGAAAAGAAAACAAATAGGCCCATGAAAAAAAGTGGACATATGAGGGTCACAAAAAGGAAAATAAGAATGCTTGGTAAAACAGAAATGATGTCTAACAATAATTGTGTTTCAGGGGGAGGGGCGTGGCCGCTTAGGTGAAAGAGAGAAATCAGTTGGGGAACGACATAAAGAACGAGAAAATTCAAAAGGGCAAGACTCATGATAATGAGCATTGAAGGGTAGGTCGCTGATTTCCGCATCTTTGATTTTAAATCTATTTGCCACTTTAAAAGACTGATTATTTGTTGGCAACTCTCTTGATAGTGTCCTGTTTCTTCCCCTTGTTT
>JAJRPZ010000009.1 GCA_024280495.1 Alphaproteobacteria bacterium | reverse complement strand
TGAAGCGTTTCTATCCGTAAATTAAGCTTATGCCCAACAGGCATCTGTTTTGACGGTAAAGCACCGTCTAACACCACCTTCAAGCCCTCTTTAGAAATAAAAGAAAACTCTTTCAGGCGTTTGTTTTTTTGGCCAAAATCCAGTTGGATTCGAAAATCATTTAAAACTGTGTCCGTAAGCGTAAGCTGCCCTACCCGTATAGAAATTTTAGCTTTTTGCTGTTCTAAATCGGAAAGCGACATATTTTGAAGCAAAGGCAACCGAAAACGATCACCTTCAGCATTTCCTTGCTTTTGAACAAGACTTTTCAAAGAAATTTCTTCCCCAAAAAGTTCGGCAATATTTAGGTTCACAAGATCTAATTTTACCATAAGAGGCTCATTATTTTCAGAGTGTTGATGGACTTCACCTGCAATCACATTGCCCGCAAGATCAGCCTCAATATCTGTAAATTTTACTTGGCCTTTTCCTGCAATGACCTCTGATGCAAAGATAAAAGGTTTATTCAAACCGTCTTTTTCTTTTTGGGATATGATCCAGTTTTGAAAACGCCCCACATTTTGCCCTTGAATAAGCAGTGGCCCCGAAAAAGTAACGCTTTTTGTGGCTTCTTTTTCAATCTTACCAGACAACGACAGATAACTGGCCGCAGGTAACTTTGCCGTCAAATTTGAGATGGTTAACTCTGTTAACGTCTTTTGGAGCGACCCTTCTAAATTTCGGATTATTTCACCGCCAACTTGAATTTGCTCAAGTTGGACGACAAAATCGGCACGATGAAACACATTGCCAAAATCATAAATATGCTGAGGCAAGTCGGCTAATAGACGGCTTACATTGAATTTTTCACCAACGTCAGATCCCATAAGATCAAAATCAAGTGACCGCGCATTAAAGCTACCAACCGCTTGCAAATCACCTTGCGACCAATCTAACTGAACCGCACCTTTGAAAGCTTGAGGTCTGTTTTTGCGCACAAGAGAAAACGTAATATTCTTTAACTTAGCCCGTGTGGCTGTACCGTCAAGATCAGCTACAATCTCAAGAGGTTCTTTGGTTTTATTTTTACGCGGCGTAGCCAAAGTCTTTCCAGACTTAAACAAAGATTCAAAAGGAATTTTAGCAATCATCTTCCCTTGATAGGAAAGTTTCCCACCATTTTCTGCTTTGATCACACTATCCACACGATAGGTCGCATTTTTAAGCGCATTTTGTAAAAAGGCCGTTACCCGCATACCTTTTACTTTGTCATTGCGTCCTGTCGAAAAATTTAACGCATTACGCGCACCCGATTTGGTCTCAAGATGACCTTTAAATTTATAAGGGCCTGATAAAGAAGGTGCAGATAAAGCACCGCTGACAGCTGGCGTTTTGAAAATTTCATTACCTTTATCCACCAACGAATGAACAATGATCCGTCCCTTTTCAATCGCAACATCTTGCAGCTTAATATCTTGAATATTCACCCCAGATTGCGCGGTATTTTTTTGGTTAAATTCTTCCCAGTTTCCACGTCCACGCCCATCAACAACAAGATTAACCACAGGATTCATGAGCTTCAGTTTTTGAGCTGAAATTTGTCCGCTCAAAAGCGCAGGCGCTGACAACCAAAGGGTAAATTTTTCAATTTCAACAAAAGGCTTTTTGCTTCCAGGAAAGGTATCAAGCACGCGCACTTTTTGTAACCGTATGAAGGGGCGTGGCAAAAGGCGAATTTCAATACCGCCATCCACCTTCATGTCTCGACCTATAAGAGATGATATTTGAGATTCTATTTCTGGGCGATAATCATTCCAATTGACAAAATAAGGTATCGCAAAAGCAGCCGCAAAAACTGATATAATCAGCCCTGCAATGGCTAAAAGAAAATTATTCACTTAAAACATCCCTTTTTCCAGCCCAAACCGCCAAGCTTTTAAAAATTTAAAAGACTTAAAACCTCAGATAATCTGCATAAGACAGTATGTTCATGGCAAAACTTCATAAGTTAATCTCATAAAATTGCCATAGTCACCAACCACTTAAATATAGGCATTTTGATCAATATATACGCCTAAAACCCTATATTTCAAGCCAAAGTCGCATAAATATCTTCTTTGTTTCTTTTATCTCTACCTTAGAATTTTGTCTAAAATGATAATCATATTGTATTTTAACCAAACTATTTTTAAAATCCCCTTTCGCCTTTTAAATAACCGACCAACACCTCTCATCAAATATCTCTTACTTAAATTTCCAAGCAGACCCCATCGCAACCAAACCACGCTCTGCGGGAAGTACACCTCTTAGTACCTTAATCATATCATCTAAGATTATTTTTTTAGTGGCATAATATGAATGATTTTCAGCTAAATTCCATGGCGTCACTTCTAACTCAGAAGCATCAATAATTTGGTATCCCTCAACAACACTTAACGGTGTACCTAAACGCTTCACGGCATTAAAATTCTCAGAAGCCCATAAGGCCGAATCTTTATTGGACGTGTAGATCGTCCAGTTTTGAGCCAAAGACTGGATTTCTTTCGAAATTTGCTGCGTAAACAGCTCCGCATCAAAATCTGGCGCGGCTAAAATAACGGAAAAAAAGCGTTGCTTTTTATTTTTATAAGCCATCAGTCTCAGCCCATGCAACAGTGCTTGGTTACCCATAGAATGCGCAATGATATGTATCTTACGACCTGGGTTTTTGGCACTTAATTTTTCTAAAAACAACTCTAAATATTTGGCACTATAAAGGGCATCTGCTCTATCAAGATTATATGAGGTGGTTTGTCCTTCTGATGGCCATGAAAAAGCAATCGGTGTGCCAGAAAAACCAAAATCAAAAGCAATTTGCCCCGCCCTTAAAATGGCTTCATTAAAATCAACATTAAAACCATGCACATACACCAGTAAATCCTTTTCACTGCCCTTCCATGTTGGTTTCGCGGCAATAGATGAAAAGAAATTGTTTTCGTTCAAATCATCTAGCTTGCGGATATAAATATGCTGTTTTTCATTTTGCCAAGATTTAATACCCATCCAAGGTAGTTCCATCTGTCCCTTTTTATGCGTAAACGGAATATTGACCTTCGCGACCCCATAATACATCTTCCCGTCTAATAAACGCTTGCCATTAAAATAGCCATCTCTC
>JAJRPZ010000008.1 GCA_024280495.1 Alphaproteobacteria bacterium | reverse complement strand
TTGAAAAGCATTGGAGCTTTAAAATTTACCATAAGAACCCATTACCTTTATAACGGCATCACCATCTATGGCGGTAAATTTCTCATTCCCCTTTCTGCTTTCTATATTTTTGCCATGGGGCTATTTGTTTCTCTTTTGATGGTAGGATTTATATGGTCTCTTTTGACCATGCGACAACGCGCACTTGATTTGGCCAGTCGCATGACTACCAATTTATTTCGCCAAGAACAAAAATTTCGAACCCTTATTCAAAATGCCCCTGGTGTCATTTTCCGCTGCCACCCTAATCGAAACTGGCGTATGAATTACCTTAGTGAGCAATTCCAGACTATAACGGGTTATAATCCCAAAGATTTTTTAAATCATTCCAAAAGATACATTGAAATAGTTCATCCAGAAGATATTCTTAAAGTGGAAAAAATAATCGGACTTAAACCAAAGGCTAATCATGAATACTTTTTAGATTACCGTATTATACATGCCAATGGTACCATCAGGTGGATGCATGAACGGGCAAAAGCAGTTCGTTCTCCCCAAACAAAAGAACTTTATCTAACGGGGCATTTCTTTGATATAACTGATCAAAAAAACAAAGAATCAGAATACAGAAATCTTGTAAGCGCCCTTGAAAATGCCGTCAACGGAGTGGCTTTCATCAACAAAAATGGCTTTCATCAACAGGTCAATGATCCCTACGTGAAAATTGTGGGTGCTCCGTCACATGTTCTACAATATAAATCCATTTATGAATTTTTTAACGAACGTGATCAGAAAAAACTTCAAAAAATATTTAATACATTTGAGAAAAAAAATTCTGACCTTACGAAAGATAAATTAACCCTAGAGTTGCTCAATTTAGAAAATAAAACAGTTTACGTTCAGATGGTTATAGTTCCTGCTTATTCCGACGGTGTTAAAAAATCCATTATAGGTTTTTATATTTTTGCAACGGATGTCTCGCGGGAGGCAAGGCGCGAACAAGAGCTAGCCAATGCCGTTGCTGCTGCTGAAACGGCTAATCAGACAAAGTCCACATTTCTTGCTACCATGAGTCACGAACTTCGAACCCCCCTGAATGCCATTATCGGCTATAGTGATATGCTCATAGAAGAAGTGGAAGAAGAGGAAGGGGATGATATGATGCTTGGAGACCTCAAAAAAATAAATACGTCTGGTCGTCACCTTTTGACCTTAATTAACGATATTTTGGATGTTTCCAAGCTTGAGGCTGGTAAAATGACTGTTCATCTGGAGACTTTTTCTATTCAAAATGTTGCGCAAAGTATGGTGGATATCATTTATCCATCCGCAGAAAAAAATAACAATAAAGTCGTCCTTGAGATTGCCGATGATATCGGTGAAATGTATTCAGATTTGACAAAATTACGCCAAATGGTCTTTAATTTACTCAGCAATGCCTGTAAATTTACAAAAGATGGGACCGTGACCATTAAGATTGAACCAAACACCATTCAAAATCGTGAACACATTACCTTTAGCATTATAGATACGGGAATAGGCCTCACTCCAGAGGGAATGCAAAAGATTTTTCAACCCTTTACTCAGGCCGACAGTTCAACCACCAGGAATTTTGGCGGTACGGGACTTGGCCTCACTATTACCAAAAAATTCACTGAAATGTTGGGCGGTAACATTTGTTTCAGCAGTGAGCATGGTAAAGGCACCATTTTCTCTATCAACATGCCCAGAAGTACAAGACAGAAGGTAGCCGATACTTTCAATAAAGAAGCCAACAAACCAATAAACTCAGCCGCAGAGAAAGTTGCGTAATATAGTCATTCCAAAAAGGCTCCAGACGTCGTCAATCACTTCCGCACCTATAAGTTATAGGCATTGGTCCCTCGCTCCTAGACTGGAACCTTTTTGGAATAACTATACTGGTTATGAATAAGTCCATGCTCCCCCATCAAATATTGACATTACTAATAGATAATAGTATGAAAAGTAAATAGAAAATTTCTCAAAATGAACAAATGTCTTATTTAAAATCAATATTCAAGAAAAATAAAAATTGGATTTTATTAAATATCCCTGCATTTATCTTTGTTTCCCTTTTAATTAAAGACCCAAAATTTTGGAAACCCCTAACTTCTTGGACTGCTTATAGTGCGCTAACCCTCTTTATTATACTGTTATTAATTAATCCCCTCCGCATACATTTTCCCACATCAAAAATACTCAGGGAACTCAATAAACATCGCAGAATTATAGGCGTTGCTTCCTTTAATTATGCCCTGACACATTTCATTTGTTTCGCCATAAAAAAAGGATCCATTGTGGCAACACTCAAATGGATGTTTCACCCTGTTATTTTACCTGGCCTCGTCGCACTTCTTGTTTTTATTCCACTAGCATTGACTAGTAATAAATTTGCTTTAAAAAAAATGAAATTTTCAAAATGGAAAAAATTACATAATAAAGTTTATATCGCAGAATGGGGAATTTTCATCCATATGATCATAAGAGGTGGTAAAACTACCATTTTCGCCTTATTGTTGTTTATTCCTCTTTTTACGCTTCAATTTATTCGCCGTAAAAATCGGAAAAAAAAACAAAAATAAACTTCATAAAAGAGGTTAAAACTCGAGTATAAAAATGATTACCCCCTCCATTGTCCCTTCTTTAAAAAATGGACTCGACACCATAATGGCCCATGTGAGAACATTGCCCTCAAAGCCTGGCGTATACCGTATGATAGGGGCACGTCAAAAAGTTTTATATGTGGGTAAGGCCCTCAATCTTAAAAATCGCGTCACCAGTTATACCAAATCACAAAACCAACCACGGCGCCTTCAGCGGATGATTTCCGAAACCATATCCATGGAATTTGTGGTGACTTCATCTGAAGTAGAGGCCCTACTTCTCGAAGCTAACCTTATCAAACGATTTGACCCACCCTATAATATTCGTCTAAAGGACGACAAGTTTTTTTCCTATATTCATCTTTCTGAAGCACCCTACCCGCGTCTCTCAAAACAGCGCGGTCGCCCCCATGATAAAGGCGATTATTTTGGACCTTTTGTTTCCATAAATGCCATTGACCACGTTATTTTAGCCTTGCAAAAAAGCTTTAAAATTCGTTCCTGTGCGGATTCTTATTTCAAAGGAAGAACTTGTCCCTGTTTGCAATATCATATAAAAAGATGCAGCGCACCTTGTATTCAAAAGGGTGTCCAAAAAAGTGCACCAAAAGATGCCCAAGAAACCTATAATAAAGAATATGACCTCAATATATTGAATGTAAAACGCGTCCTTAACGGTAAGACTCAAGAAGTTCAGCATGACCTTCAAGAAAAAATGCTGGCCTTTTCCCACAAAGAAAAATTCGAACAAGCTGCGCTTTTACGTGATCAAATTAAGGCCCTTACCTCAATACAATCCCATCAGAATATTAATCTTAAAAATAGTGATGATGCCGATATTTTCGCTCTCGAATCCCTTGGGGGACAAGTTTGCATCCAAGGATTTTTCTATCGCAATGGTAGCAATTACGGCACAAAAAGTTTTTTCCTCAAGGAAACATCAGATATCTCCTCTTCTGATGTTTTTCAGGCTTTTCTCCTTCAATTTTATGAAAACACTTGTCCACCATCTCATATCATTTCTAATATTTCCATGACAGACTCCCTCACTAAGAAAGCCCTTATAGCCCTACGAGAACGCCTTTCACAAGAGGGAAAAAATAAAACAATCCATTTTCACCGCCCCCAGAGAGGTGAAAAATTAACTATTCTCGAATCCGTTTCAAAAAATGCTATGGAAGCCCTCGAACGTCAAAATTTGACACGAAAATCAGCCCAGGAAAATCTCGAGAATTTAACTCATATTTTATCCTTTACCACCCCTATTCAGCGCATTGAAGTTTATGATAACAGTCATATCCAAGGCAGCAACGCCATTGGCGGAATGATTGTTTCAGGGGTGGATGGATTCGAAAAAAAACACTATCGAAAATTCAATATTAAATCTGATACCATAACCCCTGGCGATGATTTTGCCATGATGAAAGAAGTCTTAAAACGTCGTTTTAAAGGCTCCCTTTCAAAAGATATTAACAAAAGCCCCCTCCCCGACCTTGTGATTATTGATGGAGGGAAAGGACAAATGAGTGCAGCTCAAGAAATTTTTGAGGCCAACGACATCAAAATCCCCTTACTCTGCATCGCAAAAGGTGTCGAACGAAATGCGGGAAATGAAACTTTTTTTACTAAAGAAACCCCTCAGGGATTTAAGCTAAATCATAATAAATCTGCCTTGTATTTTTTACAAAGACTGCGGGATGAGGCCCACAGATTTGCCATCACATTTCATCGGACAAAACGCACAAAATCCATGGTAAAATCTATTCTTGATGGCATTCCTGGCGTGGGAGCAGCCCGTAAAAAAGCACTTCTTCATCATTTTGGCACGGCCCAATCGGTCAAAGCCGCTTCACAAAAGGATTTTGAAGCCATTGATGGAATCTCAAAAAACTTGGCAAAAAGTATTTATTCTTTTATCCATTCAAGCTAAGATCCATTATTATAAAAAAATAGGTCTGCCCCATGCTCACCACGCCAGCAAATATTCTCACCCTCATACGTATTCTAATCATTCCTGTTTTGATTGCCCTTTTTTATATTCCTGGCCCCTATGGGGTTATTTCTGCTGGAGTTCTATTCACCATTGCGGGTCTAACCGATTATTTCGACGGCGCCCTTGCGCGCCAACATCAACATGAAAGCAACATTGGGCGTTTTCTTGATCCCCTTGCAGATAAACTCCTTATCACAGCGGCTATTATCATGCTTGTGGGGTTTGATCATATTTCAGGTCTGACTATTATTCCTGCCATTATTATTATTTGTCGTGAAATCTTAGTTTCTGGTTTACGAGAATACCTTGGATCCATGAATGTAACTCTTCCTGTGACGTACCTTGCTAAATGGAAAACTGGCTTTCAAATGACAGGTATAGGATGTTTGATTATTAATGACACTATCACGGTAATACCCTTTACTTTTGTGGGTTTTGTGACCTTTTGGGTCGCTGGTATTTTGACTCTCATCACAGGATATGATTATCTTAAACAAAGCCTGAAATATTTGAAATAACTATGCAATCATCCCTTCTCATTCAGCATTTTTTTAAAATAATTTTACGGGAAAAAACCCTTTTTCTTTATCCCTTTTTTTTGACGTTGTTTTTGTTTTTATGTTATTTTTTGGGGCAAATGGCACCCCTAGAAAGTACCCAAGCCTCCCTCGTCCTTATGGGAGAATGCTCAAGACTTTTTGCTTTCTTCATGAGCATAATTTTGCTTTCCATCTATGTTTCCAAGATCAAAACGACCAGTGAATATGATCTTTTATTAACTAATATCCCCCATGAAAAATATATTTTTGCACAATTATTTTTCTGTGGAATTATGGTTTATACAAGCCTTATGATGGTTTCTTTTTTGAGTCATTTTTTATTGATTCCCCAGATAATGACAGGACTTATGAGTTTGAAATATGCCGCAGGACTTTTTCTAGAGGGGAGTTTTATAATCCTAGTATTACTTTTTTTCATTCAAAAACTAAACACGACCAAAGCCATGATAGTAACGGCTTTTTTCTATATACTTGCACGTCTCAAATCATCCGTATTCCTCACTTTTACGGGTCTCTTTCCAGAGGCTTCTGACTCCCTGATAAGATTTTTAAAACTCTTTTTCTTTTTTATACCAGACCTCGCACAAGGCCCTTCATTTATGAATGCGCCCTTCTTTTTGATGCCCCTTTTTATAGA
>JAJRPZ010000007.1 GCA_024280495.1 Alphaproteobacteria bacterium | reverse complement strand
CTCTCGCACATCCAATAAAGAAAAAGAAAATGATTTTTCCTGTTGAGCCTTGTCTTGTTTTTCTTTTAGTCCCTGAACAGTTAAAATATCCAACATCATACACCCTATAAATAAAAATCTTTTTGATTTTTTGCTATTTCACTGTGCAAAAAACAAGGAGCAGCGGCTTCAAAAAGATATTTTTTTGTTCGGCTGCGTTCTTTTTTTTGAAGGCTAAAGGCCTTGGAAAAATAAATACCTTTTTGAGCCCCCCGCAAAAGAGCTTCAAATCCCAACAAACGTCCCCTGGGTTTCAATTGCCTTAAAAGTTGATCGATCTGCCCACTTAAATCCCCAACCACAATAATGCAATCAAAAGGTGCTTGGGTTTTTACCCCCTCGCTATATGGGCCTTTAAAAAGAGTGACATTATGGGGCGATCGATTACTAACTGCTTTTGAAAGATGAGAAAACCAAAGGGGGTTTGGTTCAAGGGACGTAACCTGTTGCGCAATATAACTCAATAAAATAGCCACATACCCCGTTGGGTCTCCAACAAGAAGAACCCGTTCGTGTCGATTGATTTTTGCCGCTTGAAAAAGACGCATAAGAGTCAAAGGTGGCAATACATAACGATCCCCTGTCTGATTCTCAAGCTTTAAGGGAGCATCACAATAAGCGATTTTCCCAAGGCTTTGTGGAAGAAATTTTTCATAAGGCGTCGAGCGAAAAGCCTGAACAATTCCTTCATTCGTCAATTTATTGGGTAAAAACTGACCAAAAACCATATTATCACGGCGCAAACTCACAAAAACAAACCTGTTTAACAAAATATACTTTTTAACATTACGGTATCTTTTGAATATTTCAAATAACTAAATTAAATAGAAAATCGTTCATTTATTTTTTTTACAAAATAGCGTAATTCTTTTGGTGACCGCAAACGAACAACCTTATGTTTATACGTCTCTTTTTGCATAAGGCGAGAATATCGAATTTTATTTTTTAAAAAAGTCTTAAACATCCACAAAAATATAGATTTACGGGAGTAAAATTGTTGTCGCCAAGACTCTTGGTTATCACCACAACATTTTTCCTGGGAAAGTAAACGGCGAAAAGTACGCTTTAAAAGGCGCCAGAAAATAAGGTAAAAAGAATAATCCAACCAAATGATTAAATCCAAGTCACGTGACAAACGAGGTATAATAACCCTATAGTTACCACACATAATCCAGGACTTTCGTTCTTTTTGAAGGGTAAAAACCTTTTTCATTACCCGTTTACGAAAAACACTTTTTTTGCGAGCCTTCCAGCCTTCCAGGAAAAGCTCTGCATCAAGCTCAACATGTTCAAGTCCATATTTTTGAGACAATTGATTGGCAAGGGTGGTTTTACCAACCCCTGATGTACCAACGATATAAATATTCATATTAAAACTCCATTTAAGGTCGGGGTTTCCTTTATACACACAAAAAAAATTCATTTGTACCTTTTCATAAAAAAGACTAGAATGATTTAGTAATATTTTTGTTGCATGTGATATTTTCGCAACAGGCATCAATTGAATTTTCAAAAATTCAACGCCAATTGTGTTGTCAAAATAAAAACATGTTTGTTAAATGCCTTATTTGAGATCCGCCTTGCTTGGGACAGCCACCGTTATTGGCTTTAAACGCCCCGTCAATTTTGCCCCTCAATCAGGCCAGAGTTATAATGATTATAAAAGATTAGATTTTAAAAGAGAACAAATTGCAGACCAACGTCAAAACGCGCATCTCTAATATTAAGAAACCCGTTGCTTTTCTTCGGGTGAATAGTCAGTTCTTCGTGCTTTATGTATTGAGAGCCCTTTATTCTTTAATACAAAGAGAGACCCTTGATACTGCGAAGGCTTCTCTCTAAAATAAGTCAAACAATCCTCTTATAACTCCATATTAAATCAAGTTTACGAATTTGATAACGGAGTTTAAAATGTCAAAAAAACTATTAATTGATGCCGCCCACAAAGAAGAAACACGGGTTGCGCTCATCGATGAAAAAAAACGTCTTGTCGAATATGACATCGATACCCTGCACAAACAAACCATCAAAGGTAATGTTTACCTTGCAAAAGTGATGCGTGTCGAGCCAAGCTTGCAAGCTGCTTTTGTGGATTATGGGGGCAACCGCCATGGTTTTCTAGCCTTTAGTGAAATCCATCCTGATTATTTTCGCATTCCCGTTTCTGATCGCGAAGTCCTTGAAGCAAAACTTCAAGATGCCGTAGAATTAATCCAGGAAATAGATATCCCTGAAAATGATGATAAAACCCCTCAAGATGAAGAAGACGCCGTATCTACCATTGCTGGCGAAAGCGTTGATCACTCAGATGAAGATCAAGAAGATGCACGACGCCGTCGACCTGCCCTTCATAGAATGTACAAAATCCAAGAAGTCATTCATAAAAATCAAATCCTCTTAATTCAAGCCACAAAAGAAGAACGTGGTCAAAAAGGTGCCGCCCTCACGACGTATATGTCACTTGCAGGTCGCTATTGCGTGTTGATGCCCAACTCTCCACAAGCTGGGGGGATTTCTAGGAAAATCTCAAATCCTAAGGAACGCAAAAAACTCCGCGAAGTTCTAGTATCTTTAGAAATGCCAAAAGAAATGGGGATGATTATTCGCACGGCTGGGCGCGGTCACACAAAAACCGAAATCAAACGTGATGCTACTTATCTTATGCGTCAATGGGGTGAAATTCGTGATTTAACATTAAAATCTATGGCGCCATCTTTGATTTATCAAGAAGACAGCATTATCAAACGCGTCATTCGTGATCAGTATAACAAAGATATTGAAGAAGTTCTCGTTGAAGGTGAAGAGTGTCATAAATCCGCCAAAGCCTTTATGAAAAAACTTTTACCAAGCCATGCAAAAAACATCAAGCTCTATAAGAGTGAACGTGTTCCTTTATTCATCGAACATAAAGTCGAACAACAAATTGAAAAAATGCACGAATCAACAGTAATGTTACCGTCTGGAGGATCCATTGTGATCAACCCTACGGAAGCCCTTGTTTCCATTGATATTAACTCAGGACGTGCCACAAAAGAACGTCATATTTCTGACACGGCATTGAATACCAACCTCGAAGCCGCCGTTGAAATTGCACGCCAAGTGCGCTTGCGAGATCTTGCTGGCCTCGTGGTCATCGATTTTATCGACATGGATGACCGACGTCATACTGGACAAGTAGAACGCAAAGTGCGGGAAGCTTTTAAAAATGACCGTGCCCGCGTTCAAATGGGAAAAATATCTCCCTTTGGCTTGCTGGAATTATCCCGACAACGCTTACGCCCCAGCATGCTAGAAACGAGCTCTATCCCCTGTCCCCATTGTCATGCAACAGGTTATGTGCGATCAACTGAATCAATGTCTCTCTTGGTATTGAGATCCCTCGAAGAAGAAGGGATAACCAATCGTTCAGCAAAAATTAAAACCGTCGTCCCTTCGGATGTTGCCTTTTATATCCTCAACGAAAAACGTACTCATTTGGCTAAGATCGAAGAACGTCACAGCATGACCGTCCAAATTTTTGGTGACCCAAACTTTATAGCCCCTCAATTTAAAATGTTTCAATTGGAACGAAAAACAAAAGAAGGGACTCCCGAGGAAAATGCAACAGAAATTGACTTAACTCAATTACGCATTTCTACACAACGTCATTCTTCCCAAAAGAACGACCTCCGTGGCCAAGGAAAACGTGAAGACACCAAAGATCAAGGACGACGCAACAACAATCGCCGTCCCCAAAAGAAAGACAGTGGCAGCGAAACTCAGGAAATTCGGGATAAAAAACAGGGGGATTCTTCCGAAAATAAACCTGAGGGTAAAAACCGCAACAATCGCAATCGCCGTCGAGGTGGCAATCGTAACCGCCATCAAAAAGATACTGATGATAAAGGGAAAATGACAACCGAAGGCAATAAAACTACCCCCCTCACTCAAAATGATAAAATTGATTCTGAAAAACCCTCCCCTAAAAAAGCAGCGGGACCAACTCCTAAAGTTGCAGAAAATTCAACTCCTAAAGCAGCTCAAGGATCCTCTCCTAAAAAGGCAGGCGTGCGAAATCGCCGTCGTTCACCTTCCAATAAGAACTCTGAAAATAAAACCCTTGAGAAAAAAATACCTGAGAAAAAAGAGGCTGAAAAAAAGTCTGGGACGAAAACTGACATCAAAGCTGTCGACAAAAAAATAAAACCTAAGGCAAAAGTCGCCAATAGCGAAATAAAAAAAGAAGAGAAATCTGCTACGGTTAAAAAAGAGGCTGTGCCCTCCGCCGACGACAAACCAAAAGGAAAACCACGCCGTCGCAGCTGGTTAAAAAAATTATTAGACTAACTTAAACATTCCTCAAACAAAAGGCACCTATCACAAGGTGCCTTTTTTATCATTTTTTCACAAATTTCGTCACCACAAAAATAAAAGTTATAAAAAATCCAAGGGTAAAAAGATTATTTGGGCATCATTAAGGAACGTTTATTTTCCCTTGTCACAAAATCTATCAAACCTTGAACACAAGAATCTGCATTCCCACCGAGGTCATTTTTCAATTCTTGAATACGTTCCGAGAGAGTACCATCCAATGCAAATAAAGTATCATAGGCACTACGTATCATTGAAATTTGATCACGAGTATATCCGCGACGTTTGAGACCAACAAGATTAAGGCCATTCAAAAAGGCGCGTTCTCCTTTAACATTGCCGTAGGGGATAACATCGTGTTCAACGGGACTCATACCACCAATAATAGCGTGGGCACCAATGGTAACAAATTGATGAATTGCTGCTAAACCACCAATAATAGCGAAATCTTGAATGGTCACATGTCCCGCAAGGGTTGCATTATTGGCCATTAAAACATTATTACCAACCACACAATCGTGGGCAACATGAGTGCCACACATCAGCAAACAATTATCACCAACCCGTGTTTCCATAATGCCACCTTTGGTGCCAGGATGAATGGTTGCATATTCACGAATGGTCGTATTCTTTCCAACACGAATCCAAGATGCTTCACCTTTATATTTCAAATCTTGAGTTTTATTAAGGGAGACAAAGGGAAAAAGATTTGATCCATCACCAATATCACAATGCACATTGTCGATGACAACATGGGAATGCAAATGAACGTCTTGTCCAAGGGTCACATGAGGACCCACAATACAATAAGGTCCGATAACAACGTTATTACCAATTATTGCTTCTGGACTGACAATGGCCGTTGAATGAATATTTATTTCTTTTGTCATGGCAGATGTACCCAATTTAAATTTCTTTATTTTTTAACAATCATGGCAGTGAATTTAGCTTCGGCATAGACTTTATCATCCACCATGGCCTTACCAAAAAACTTCCAAATTTTTCCACGGTTTTGAATTTTTTCAACATGCATTTTCAAAACATGCCCTGGCAAGACGGGATTTCTGAATTTAGCCTCTTCGATACTCATAAAATAAACTCCCGTATTTTCACTAGAAATATTTTCACTGTGACAAACAAGAGCACCAGCAGTTTGCGCCATAGCCTCAACAATAAGAACACCAGGCATAATGGGGTCACCTGGAAAATGCCCTTGAAAAAAGGGTTCGTTAAAAGTCACATTTTTAACGCCAACACAGGATTCACCCAGAATAATATCCTGAATGCGATCTACCCCTAACATTGGATAACGATGGGGTATAAGGTTCATAATATCTGTAACAGAGAGAACCGTTTGATCTTTAATTTCAGTGGTCATTTATAGTGCCTAATTAACTTGTTTAATAATTTTATTTTGACCCCTTACGGGCAGAGCGTCCAGAAACCCCAGAAGACGCTAATTTTCCAAGGGCAATGCCTTGCTTATGCCATTGTCGTATAGGAACAGCAGGATGCCCACCCATTTTTTGCCCTGGGTCAACACTCCGCATCACGCCTGCTTTTGCCGCAACTTGTGCACCATTTCCAACGGTGATATGACCGACAAAACCAGCTTGTCCCGCAGCAATAACATAATCACCGAAATGCGTGCTGCCAGAAATACCGACCTGTGACACAATAACACAATATTCACCCAATTTAACGCCGTGGGCAATTTGAACTAAATTATCAATGCGGGTACCATGACCGATAAAAGTATCCTCAAGGGTTCCCCGATCAATGGTCGTATTAGAACCAATTTCAACGGCATCAGAAATAATGACGCGTCCCAATTGTGGGACACTAATATGTCCTTTTTCATCCATATGAAACCCAAACCCAGCTTGCCCAATTCTGGCCCCAGGAAGAATGGTGACATTTGCTCCAATTAAGCAATGAGAAAGGGTTACATTAGCGCCAATGCGTGTATTTTTTCCAATCTTAACACCACGACCGATAACGGTATTTGCACCGATGGCACATCCTGATGCAATTTCTGCACAAGCATTAATAACCACACCTGGCTCAATAACAACATCATGGGCAATTTTAGCCTCGGGATGAAGGCTCTTATGACAGGCTTCAAAATCATTTTCCACGTGAGGATACAGATAATGCGCAGTCCTTGCATAAGTTCTGTAGGGTTCGTTAGACTGAATAGCAACGGATTCTTTTGGTACATATTCCACAAATTCAGGCGATACAATAACGGCCCCTGCCCTTGTATTTTTTAAGTCATCCAAATATTTTTTATTATGAAAAAAAGTCACATCGTGAGGACCAGCTTCATTTAATGTATTTACATCTGAAATTTTAACGGCAGCATGGGAATTCATTTTTAAATTTTCAGCCCCTGGCTCAGATGCAAGGTGCTCTAATAATTCCTGTGCAGACAAGGGATCACAGCATTTAAAAAAACGTGAATCAGTCATTAAGTGCATCCTTTTTAGTAGCTAAGTCAGATAATTCTGAAAAATCAATTTCAATGGTTGGCATTTCTTTATCCAAGCGTATTGCAACTTTTTCGGTGATATCATGACCATTTTGATAAATAACCACACTTGAGGGTAAGAAAAGAGTATAACCTTGTTTTTCTGCAATATCTTTAATAATATCCATTACTTTGGTGGTAACTCTATTACGTGCTTCTCCAAACACCCTACTTAAAATTTTAGAACGTGCTTTAATAGAATTTTGAACATCGGTCACTTTGTTTTCAAAGTCCGTTTTAGCCTTTGATACAGAAGGATCATTTTTGTTTTGCAAATCCTTTAAATGAGATTCTTTTTCACGCAATTTAACTTCAAATTTTTCTACATAAACCTGTAATTCTTCGCGTTTCTCATCAACATTTTTTTGAATATAAACATTAATTTTTGACTCTTGAATGACTTTCTCAAAATTTACAATGGCAATCTTAAGGGAGTTATCAGCGACCACAGCAAAAAGAGGCGCACTAAAAAAGAGAGAAAAAAAGAGGAAAAAAGAGGAAAAAAGAGAACGCATCATAATAACTCCATAAAAAAATATCTTCCTTGCACTTAAAAACAAGGGAGAAAAAAACTAGAACCTCGTGGACATACCGAACAAGATCGGTTGTGTTTTATCATACTTCG